>JBOHWA010000786.1:0-2012 GCA_050735855.1 Binatia bacterium | reverse complement strand
GCACGCTACGCCCCGACCGTGTCGCGCAGCCAGGCGACGCTGGCGGCGAGCAGCTCGTCGAGCACCGCCGCCGCATCGCGCCCGCTGCTTTTGCGCACCGCGAAGGAGTGATCGGCGTCGTCGACGACGTGCAGCGTCGCGCGCGGCAGCCCCGCGAGCACCGGGCGCAGCAGGTCGAGCCGGCAGAGCGCGTCGCGCGTGCCGGCGAGAAAGAGCATCGGCGCGGCGATGCGGGCGAGGTGCGCGGCGCGCAGCTGCTGCGGCTTGCCGGCGGGATGCAGCGGGTAGCCGAGAAAGAGCAGCCCGTCGACGGCGCTGCCCTGCGCCGCCAGGTGCGACGCCATGCGCCCGCCCATCGACTTGCCGCCGATCACCACCCGCGCCGCCGCGCCGCGCATCTGCGCCAGCACGGCGCGATAGCAGGCTTCCAGCACCGGCGCCGGATCGGGTGCGCGACCGCCGCGCTCCTTGTACGGGAAGTTGAAGCGCACGCTCGGATAGCCGTGCGCCGCCAGGCCGTCCGCCACGGCGACGAGCAACGGGTTGCTCAGGTCGGTGCCCGCGCCGGGCGCCAGCACCAGGAGCGTGTCGCGCCGCGCGGCCGAGGGCAGCGTCTCGACGCCGGACACCGAGCCGCCGCCGTCCATCGCGAAGCGCCGCGCCACGTGGCGCATCGGCGGCGGGGGCTCAGCTACAGCTGGCGGCGACAGGGGTGTCGCCCCCGTCGAG
This sequence comes from Binatia bacterium, assembly GCA_050735855.1. GTDB lineage: Bacteria > Desulfobacterota > Binatia > HRBIN30 > CADEER01 > JBOHWA01. The sequence continues at coordinate 1,283 of JBOHWA010000786.1, read as the reverse complement.
CAGCGTGCGCAACCGAGCGGCGAGCGCCGGGCCCTGCGCATCCGCCTCGTGCTTGAAGTAGATGAACACGTCCTGCCAGCCGCTCGCGGCGGCGCGGATGCGCTCGGCGCAGGCGGCCAACTCGTCGTCGCTGTAGTCGGGCTGCCGCAGGCGGAAGTAGCCGAAGTCGGCGGTCGCCTCGAGCGGCACGGTGCGGTCCGGGCTCTCGACCATACACAGCGCGACGCCGAAGCGGCGCAGCGTCTCGTACACTTCGTCGGCGAACCAGGTCTGGTTGCGGAACTCGAAGGCGACGCGAAAGCCGGGCGGCATCTGGTGCAGGAAGTCCTCCAGCCGCGGCGTATCGCGCTTGAGGAAGGGCGGCAGTTGGAACAGCAGCGCGCCGAGCTTCTGCTTCAGCGCCAGCGCCGTGTCGCAGAAATCGCCGGCCAGATCGGCGGCGTCGCGCAGGCGCAGTTCGTGGGTGATGCGGCGCGGCGCCTTGAGCGCGAAGGTGAAGCGCTCCGGCGTCTCCTTCGCCCAGCCCTGCAGCTGGCGCACGCTGGCGCTCTTGTAGAACGTGTAGTTGATCTCGACGGCGGTGAAGCGCTCGCCGTAGAAACGCAACATCTCGGTATCGGCCAGGCCTTCGGGGTAGAAGCGGCCGCGCCACTGCTTGTAGCTATAGCCCGAAGTGCCGATCCAGTAGGTGGCCATGTGCTCCGCTCGTCTAGCACGACGCTCGCGGCCATCTCAAACCGTGTTGTCCGGGCCGGGTCAGGGGCTCCGTTCAAAGGTCAGGACGTAGTTCGACGACTGCGGCATGACCGCGGCCGCGTCGGCGCCCCAGCGATACACCGTCGCCTGTCCCGCCACGATCTCGGCGAGGCCGACGGGCTGGTAGCCGTCGTTGAGCAACCGCTCGGCCCAGGTGAAGAGCAGGTCGTGCGACTGGGTCAGGCGCAGCCAGGAGCTGTCGACGTTGACCATGACGACGAAGCGCGGCCGCGCGCGCTCGATCTGCGCGATCATGTCCTCCTGCATCGAGCGCGCGAACGGGTGCGGCTCCATCAGGGGGTACATATAGATGTACCCGGTTGCCGCCGGGCGCCGGGCGTAGAAGTAGATCTGCGGCTCGGAGCCGATGACGGCGATGCGGTCATCCGGCGCCGCGTGCTGGCGCAGATAGCGCGCCACCTCGACGGCCTCCGGGAAGGGGTTGGCCCCGTAGATGGCGCGCGTCGTGTCGACCGGCGTGTGCCGGAACAGGATGTCCGCCTGCAGCGCCAGCGCCAGGGCGACGG
>JBOHWA010000785.1:0-4554 GCA_050735855.1 Binatia bacterium | reverse complement strand
CCGCCGGCAGGCGGCCGAGCCGCTCGCCGACCCCGTCGACCAGCCCCTGGCGCCGCAACCACGGGTAGGCCGGCACCGCCAGCAGCGCCGCCAGACCGCCGAGGACGTCGTAGCCCCAATACGCCAGGCGCGCGCTCAGCGCCGACGGCGGCGCGACGCTCGGCAGCGGCCTCTCGGTCATGCGGCGCGCCGCGCCTCGCCGCCGGCGGGCACCGCGAAGCGCGCCTCGACCGACTCCGTCAGCCGCGTCAGCCGCCGCTCCAATTCGACCCGGCTCGCCTCGAGCTCATCGGCGCTGGCGTGCGACGCCACGCTGAGCGGCTCGCCGATGGCGAAGACGACGCGGGAAAACGGCCAGGGGATGATCAGTCGATCCCAGCTGCCGAGGTGCGACGCGTGGCTGGCCGCCCAGGCGACCGGAAAGATCGGCCCGCCGGTCGCCTTGGCGAGATGCACGACGCCCGGCTTGGCGACGTAGCGCGGGCCGCGCGGGCCGTCGGGCAGCACGGCGAGGTTCTCGCCGCGGCGGTAGGCGTGCACCAGGCGCAGGAAGCCGCGCACGCCGCCGCGCGAGGCGGAGCCGCGCACCGTGCTGATGCGCCAGGACGCGAGCAGGCGGGTGGCCATCTCGCCGTCGCGGTGATGGCTGACCATGATGCACATCGGCTGCGCGGCGGCGACCACCGGCAGCAGCAGCAGGCGGTTGTGCCAGAAGGAGATGATCGCCTGCTCGCCGCGGCCCCAGCGGCCGTGCAGAGCCTCGGCGTCGACGTACTCGACGCGCAGCGACCATTGCAGGCCGCGCAGCAGCACGCGCAGGACATACGGCGCCAGGGCGGCGAGGGCGCCGAGGACGCGACGGCGCAGCGTCAGCGGGCGATCGTCCGGCATGTCAGGCGACCGCGTCGACGGCGGCGGGGCGCCCCGACTCGGTGAACTGCAGATCGTGCAGCTTGCGGTAGTCGCCGTTGAGCGCCAGCAGCTGCTCGTGCGACCCCTGCTCGACGATCTGTCCGCCGACCAGCACGACGATGCGGTCGGCGTTGCGGATGGTCGACAGGCGATGCGCGATGACCAGCGTCGTGCGGCCCTGCATCAGCGTGTCGAGCGCCGCCTGCACCAGGCGCTCGGACTCGTTGTCGAGTGCCGAGGTGGCTTCGTCGAGGACCAGGATGGGCGCGTTCTTGAGCAGCGCGCGGGCGATGGCCAGGCGCTGTCGCTGGCCGCCCGAGAGGCGCAGGCCGAGCTCGCCGATCATCGTGTCGTAGCCCTCCGGCAGCTGCATGATGAAGTCGTGCGCGTGCGCGGCGCGGGCGGCGGCGATGATCGCGTCCATCGACTCGGCGGCGGGCGACCCGTAGGCGATATTGTTCTTCACCGAATCGTTGAACAGGAACGTGTGCTGGGTGACCAGCGCCATCTGCGCCCGCAGGCTCGCCTGGGTGACGGCGCGGATGTCGACCCCGTCGATGCGGATCGCCCCCTCGCTGACATCGTAGAAGCGCATGACCAGGTCGGCCAGCGTGCTCTTGCCGCCGCCGCTCGGCCCGACCAGGGCCAGCACCTCGCCGCGCTTGATGCGCAGGCTGACGTCGCGCAGCACCGGGTCGGCCTGATAGCGGAAGGTCACGTGCTCGAACTCGATGCCGGCGCGGATCGGCGCCAACTCGGCCGCGCCCGGCTGGTCGACCACATCCGACTTGGTGTCGAGCAGCTCGAAGACGCGATCGGCCGCCGCCATACCCTGCTGCAGCTGGCCGTTGGTGCGGCCGAGCCCCTTGAACGGATCGTAGAGCAGGAAGAGCGCGGTGAGGAAGGCGAGGAAGGCGCCCTGCGTGCGCCCGCCGACGACGACGCTGTAGCCGCCGTACCAGACGACGCCGGCGATGCCGAAGGCGGCGAGCACCTCCATCATCGGGGTATTGAAGGCGCGGATGCGGGCGACGCGCATCGCCATGCGCACCAGGTCGCGGTTCTCCGCCGCGAAGCGCCGCTTCTCGTACTCCTCCATGCCGAACGCCTTGACCACCCGGTTGCCCTGGATGGTCTCCTGCAGCAGCGCGGTGAGCAGGCCGAGCGAGCCCTGCAGGCGGCGGGCGTAGCCGCGCATGCGCTTGGACAGGCGCACCATCGGCAGCACCGAGGCCGGAAACACGACGATGGCGATCAGCGCCAGCATCCAGTCCTGATAGAACGCGACGATGATCAGGACGACCAGCGAGACGCCGTCCTTCAGCACCGATGCGACCGAGCCGGTGAGCGAGCTGCCGACGACGTAGACGTCGGCGGTGACGCGCGACAGCACCGTCCCGGTGGCGTTCTGGTTGAAGAAGTTCAGCGACAGATCCTGGATGTGCGCGTTGAGCTCATTGCGCAGGTCGTTGACGATGTGGTTGCTGACGTACTCCGTCAGGTACGAGCTGCCGAAGCCGCACAGGCCGCGGAAGACGAAGACGCCGATGATGGCGAACGGCAGAACCTGCAGGACGTCGGCGTTCTTCGCCGTGAAGACGTCGTCGAAGATGAAGCGGACGAGGAACGGCATGGCGCCGTTGGTCGAGCCGAACAGGATCATGCAGATCATGGCGCCGACGAAGTACGGCCAGATGTACGGCCGCAGGTAGCGCAGCATGCGGCGGTAGACGTGGCGCTGATCCATCCCCGAGTCCATGGGCTCAGCGCACCAGGCCGAGCGCCAGGTCGGCGGCGCGCTCGGCCGCCCCCGGCGTGCCGAGGCGGGCGCGCAGCTCGTGCAGGGCCGTGGTCATCTCGGGGGCGCGGGCGCGCACACCGCGCACCGCGTCGGCCATGGCCTCGGCGGTCGCGTCGCCCTGGATGAGCTCGGGGAAGACGCCGCGCTGCAGGATGATGTTGGGCATACCGATCCAGTTCACTTTGACCAGGCGCCGGGCCAACCAGAAGGTCAACGGGGCGACACGGTACACTATCACCATCGGGCAGCCGAGCAGCGCGGTCTCGAGGGTCGCGGTCCCCGAGGCGACGATCGCGGCGTCCGCTGCGGCGACGACGTTGTAGGTGTCGGCGTGCGCCACCGGCACGGGCAGCGGCTCGCCGTCGAGCGCGTCGCGCAGGTCGTCCTCGGTCAACGCCTCGGCCAGCGCCAGCACCGCCTGCCAGCCCTCGGCGCGCAGCGCCAGCGCCGCGGCGCACATCGGCCGCACCAGCGCCTGCAGCTCCTTCTTGCGGCTGCCCGGCAGCAGCGCCAGCAGCGGCCGCTCGGGATCGAGGCCGTGGCGGGTGCGGGTCTCGGCCCGCCCGCGGCTGGCGCGCACGACGTCGAGCAGCGGATGGCCGATGAACTCGGCGAGCTGCCGGCCGCCCTCGTTGTACAGGGCCGGCTCGAAGGGGAAGACGACGCCGAGCTTGTCGACCCGCTCGGCGATGGTGCGCACCCGCCCCTGCCGCCAGGCCCAGACCTGCGGGCCGATGAAGTAGAAGACCGGGATGCGGCGCTTGCGGGCCTGCTTGGCGAGGGCCAGGTTGAACTCCGGATAGTCGATCAGCACCACCAGGTCGGGGCGCTCGGCGTCGAGCCGGCGCACCAGGCCGCGGTAGGTGCGCAGCAGGCGGCCGAGGGTGCCGAAGGTCTCGACGAAGCCCATGGTCGAGACGTGCGCCGTGTCGACCAGGGTGCGCATGCCGGCGGCGCGCAGCTGCGGTCCGCCGACGCCGGCGACGTCGAGATCGGGCACGCGCTTGCGCAGCGCGCGCACCAGCGCCGCGCCGTGCAGGTCGCCCGACGCCTCGCCGGCGACCAACAGGACGCGCAGCGTCATACCGTCTCCATGGCGTCGCGAATGCGCTCGGCGACTTCCATGGCGCGCACGGCGGTGGCGCCGTCGACCAGCGGCGTGCGGCGCGTGCGCACCGAGGCGACGAAGGCTTCGATCTCGTCGAACAGCGGATCGGCGTCGGTGAACTGCTGCTCCTCGGCCTCGATGTTCGGGTGGCCGCCGTCGGCGCCGGCCGTGCGGCGGATGATGCGGATGCTGCGCTCGCCGTAGTCGACGGCGACGTAGGCGTCGGCCTGAAAGAAACGGATCTTGCGCTCGCGTTTCATCGCCACGCGGCTGGCGGTGACGTTGGCGATGGCGCCGTCCTGGAAGCGCAGGCGCGCATTGGCGATGTCGACGGTCTCCGACAGCACCGGCACGCCCACCGCCTCGACGCGCTCGAGCGGCGCGTCGACGACGCTGAGGATGACGTCGAGGTCGTGGATCATCAGGTCGAGGACGACGTCGACCTCGGTGCCGCGCTCGCTGAACGGCGCCAGCCGGTGGCACTCGATGAAGCGCGGCCGGGTGAGCACCGCGGCGAGCGAGCGGATGGCCGGGTTGAAGCGCTCGAGATGGCCGACCTGCAGGATGCGCCCGTGCGTTGCGGCCAGGTCGACCAGGCGGCGGCCCTCGTCGAGCGTCGCGGTGATCGGCTTCTCGACCAGCACGTCGACGCCCTGCGCCAGCAGCCGCGCCGCGACGTCGTAGTGCGCCGGGGTCGAGACGGCGATGCTGGCGCAGTCGACCGCGCCGGCCA
>JBOHWA010000784.1:0-2348 GCA_050735855.1 Binatia bacterium | reverse complement strand
CGCCGAGGGCCCGGCGCCCTCCAGGGAATCTTGAGGAGCACACATGGCTGCGAAACCTGAACCCATCCCGCGGCGCAACTTCCTCATCAAGCTCGGCATCGCCCTCAACGTCATCGCCGGGGCGCTGCTGGCGCTGCCGTTGGTCGGCTACCTGGGCGGCGCGCTGCGCGGGCGCAGCAAGCAGCAGGCGTGGATCACGCTCGGGCCGTTGAGCGATTTTCCAGTCGGGCAGACGCGCCTGGCGACCTATCGCAATCCCTTCACGGTGCCGTGGGACGGCGAGACCGCCGGTGTGCCGTGCTGGGTGCGGCGCGTCGCGGCCGACAAGTTCCAGGTCTTCGCCATCAACTGCACCCACCTCGGCTGCCCGGTGCGCTGGTTCCCGGAGTCCGGGCTGTTCATGTGCCCGTGTCACGGCGGCGTCTACTACGAGGACGGCGGCCACGCCTCCGGCCCGCCGCCGCGCGGCTTGTACGAGTACCAGTACCAGATCGAGGGCGACCAACTGCAGGTGCGCGGCGGACAGCTGCCGACCCTGGCGCAGCCGGTCTGAGCGGCGGGTGGTGGGCGGCAAGCCATGAGTGAGCGGCGACAGGCGTCGAATCGGCTGCAGGCGGTGGCGCTGTGGATCGACGAGCGCGCCCACCTGAGCAAGCTGTTCGAGTCGACCGCCGGCCACACCGTGCCGGCCAGCGCCGGCAGTTGGTTCTACGTCTTCGGCAGCGGCACGCTGCTCTGCTTCATCATCCAGGTGCTGACCGGCATCTGTCTGGCGCTGGTCTACGTGCCGTCCGCCGACCAGGCCTGGACCAGCCTCATCTTCCTCAACTACGACGCCTACCTGGGCTGGTTCCTGCGCGCGGTGCACAACTGGGGCTCCAACTTCATGATCGCCATCATGACGTTGCACCTCATCCAGGTGTTCCTCTTCGGCGCCTTCAAGTACCCGCGCGAGCTCACCTGGGTCTCCGGCTGTGTGCTGTTCCTCTGCGTCCTCGGCATGGCGTTCACCGGCCAGGTGCTGCGCTTCGACCAGGACGCCTACTGGGGGCTGGGCATCGGCGTCGCCATCCTGGCGCGCACGCCGGTGATCGGCGCGCCGGCCACCGCGCTCTTGCTCGGTGGGCCGATCATCGGCGGCGAGACGCTGTCGCGCTTCTTCGCCCTGCACGTCTTCGTCATCCCCGGGCTGATCATCGCGCTGATCAGCTTCCACCTGCGGCTGGTGCTGAGCGCCGGCATCAACGAGTTCCCCGAACCGGGCAGGACGGTCGACCCGGCCACCTACCGCGACGACTACGAAGCGCTGTTGAAGAAAGAGGGCGTCCCGTTCGTGCCGCGCGCCATTGGCAAGGACCTCGTCTTCGCCGGCTGCGTCATCCTCGGCATCCTGTTCTGCGCCGCCTGGTTCGGCCCGGCCGGCCCGAACGGACCGCCCGATCCGACGCTGATCGAGACCAGCCCGCGCCCCGACTTCTACTTCCTGCCGCTGTTCTCGGCCTTCGCGCTGCTGCCGCCCTACACCGAGACGGTCCTCATCCTGGTCGGTCCGGTGATCGGCATCGCCATCCTCTTCGCCGTGCCGTTCCTCTCCAACCGCGGCGAGAAGAGCCCGGCGCGGCGTCCGTGGGCGGTGCTGAGCGTCATCCTGATCATGCTCGTGCTGACCGTCCTGGCGTATCTCGGCACGACGTCGCCGTGGTCGCCGGTGATGAACGCCTGGAGCGGCGCGCCGACGCCGATCGAGTTCGTCAAGCAGCGCACGCCGCTCGAACTGCAGGGCGCGGTGGTGCTGCAGGTGAAGCAGTGCCGCAACTGCCACGCCCTGGGCGGCGAAGGCGGCGAGCGCGGCCCGGCGCTCGATGCCGTCGCCACTCGCCTGACGCGCGATCAGCTCATCCGGCAGGTGTTGCAGGGCGGCGGCAACATGCCCGCCTACGGCAACAACCTGAAGCCGGCCGAGGTCACCGCGTTGGTCGCGTTCATGACCACCCTGCGCCCGGGCTACGAGCCCGGCGGGCGCGATTCGGCGCCGCCGGCGGCGCCTTGAACCGCAAGCGGTCGGTTGGATGCGTCGCGCAGCAGCACCGACGAGCGGTCAACAGCCGATCCGAACGAGGCGGGCCTCCTTTCGTCAGTCTCTCTTGGTTCGGGCGCCGGCCCGGCGTCGCCGCTGCGTCAAAATGCGCTCGAGGTCGGAGTAGAGCTCCGGAGCGTCGAGCGCTTCGGCGAAGGCCTTGACCCAACGCCGGATGCGCCGCCGGTCGAGCGTCGCATGGGCGTCCAGGAGCGATTCGATGTCGGCCAGATCCCGGGTGCGATGCGCCACGGCCTTCATGATGATGAGG
>JBOHWA010000783.1:0-6221 GCA_050735855.1 Binatia bacterium | reverse complement strand
GGGTACGCGTCGCCAGCACGGCGCCGAGGGACCGGCGCCCTCCAGGTGGGGATCCGGCAGTCGGCGCGCGGCGCGCGCCGGTGCGCCTCAGCCGCGCGCCGCGTCGGCGGCGAAGGCGGCGTGCATCGCCTCCACCAGCGCCGGTGTGGTGAGCACGTCGATGGCGCTCATGGCCAGCGCCTTGGCGCCGTCGAGCACGGCGCGCTGGCCGCCCTCGCCGATGGCGTACTGGGCGAACTCCTGTGTGTGCAGGGCGACGCGCGGCGGGGCGGCGGCGATCATCGGGTGGATCGACGGCACCAGCTTGCTGACGTTGCCCATGTCGGTGCTGCCGGGCACCGCCTCGGGCGTCGCGGTCAGCGTGCGGCCGAGCCGGGCGAGATTGGCCTCGTACACCGCCGCCAGCGGCGCGTTGGTCCACAGGTCGGAATAGTCCTCGCCCTGCGGGCGCAGGTGCACCTCGGCGCCGCTCGCCTGCGCGCCGGCGTGAAAGCAGGCCTCGACGCGCTGCTTGAGCTGCGCCAGCCGGCGATCGTTCGCGGCGCGCACGTAGAAGACGCCGGCGGCGCGTTCGGGAACAATGTTGGGCGCGTGGCCGCCGTCGGTGATGATGCCGTGCACGCGCTCGGTGTGGCGGATGTGCTGGCGCAGTTGCGCGATGGCGCTGTACGCGGTGACCAGCCCGTCCAGGGCGTTGATACCCAGGTGCGGCGCGGCTGAGGCATGGGCTGACTTGCCGCGGTACTCGACCTCGATGGCGCTGATCGACAGGCACTGCATACCGATCAGGTCGAGGCCGGCCGGATGGACCATCATGGCCGCGTCGACCTCGTTGAAGGCGCCCTGGCGAGCCATCAGGACCTTCCCCCCACCGCCCTCTTCGGCCGGCGTGCCGAGCACCACGACGCTGCCGCCGGTGGCGGCGAGCACGCGGGCCACCGCCACGCCGGCGCCGGCGCCGGCGGCCGCGATGATGTTGTGGCCGCAGGCGTGGCCGATGCCGGGTAGCGCGTCGTACTCGCACAGCAGGGCGACGCGCGGCCGGCCGCTGCCGAGGCGCCCGGCGAAGGCGGTGGGCAGGCCGTAGGCGCCGCGCTCGACGTCGAAGCCGCGCGCGGCGAGGAAATCGGCCAGCCAGCCGGCCGCGCGCTGCTCGGCGAAGCGCAGCTCCGGGTTGGCGTGGATGCGGCCGCTCAGCTCGAGCAGCGCGGCGCGGTCGGCATCGACCGCGGCGCACGCCTCCGCCTTGGCGGCGTCACTGCTGGGCGGTGGGCTGGGTGGGCGGCTGGTCACCGTCGTCGTCCCCGTCGTCCTCGTCGGCGAAATCGAGAATCCCCTCCGCCAGCTGTTGCACGTCCCCGTCGGGATCGCTCTTGGCGGCGCCCACCATCTGCAGCGCCTCGTCGTTGTCCTCCATATCGCCCAGGATGCTGACGGCCTCGAAGCGCACTTCCGGGTCGGGGTCGCGCATGGCGCCGGCCAGGGTGCTCGGGGCGAGCTCCTCGGCGCGGTCGCCGAGCGCCTCGACCACGGCGAGCCGCACTTCGGGATCGGGGTCGCCCATCGCCTCGAGCAGCATGCGCAGCGATTCCGGGCCCTCGTCGCCGGTCAACATCAGCACGGCCCCCATGCGTTCGTCCGGATCCGGATCATTGAAGAGCGTCGTGCGCAGCTCCTCCATCTCCTCTGGATCCTCGTCGTCGCTGCCCTCCTCCTCGCCCATCATCCCCTCGTCCACCGGGTTGCGCTGCGCCGCGGTCGGCACCTCGCGCTTGTTCACCGCCGGCTGCATGTCGCCGGCTGGCTGGCGCTGCTCGAAGTCCTGGCGCAGCTGCTGCAGCCGCTCCTCGACGCGCGAGCTGCGCACCGAGCCGCCGGGCTTGGCGCGCGCGCCTTCCGCCACCGTTGCGGCAGGCGGCGGCGCCGGGTCCTCGCTGCGAATGAAGATGGTGACGGCCACCACCAGGAAGAGCGCCACCGCGGCGCCGGCCAGCGTCAGGCCGCGCATCGTCGAGCCTCGTCGCTCATGGTCATCTGTGCGTACACGTTCTGCCCCCTTGCGATGCGGCGCCGGCCTGGCGCCGCGGGCCGCGCCGCGACAGCCCCGCTGCGGCCGCGTCGCTGTTCCTGACCGACCAGCTATGCCGATGTTTCCGCGCCGGTCAAGGCTGATCGCTCCGCCAGCGGGCTCACATGCGCTCTGTCGACCCGCCTGCCGACGGCGCCCGCGCGGCCCGCCGCCGGCCGCGGCACCACGTCATCCGATGTCTGGAAATCGTTACCGCGGTAACGATCCTGCCCCGCATAGCGCAGTGCGTCATGCGGCGCGGCGCACGCTACTCCAGTGCGCACTCCGCCGATTCTGTCACTGCCGTAACGGCGCGCGGGGCGATCGCTCGGGCGCGGACGTTACGGGCGCGCGGACTGGGTGGATTCCGCCAATCGCGTAACGGGACCGGCGGCGGGCGCGGCGCGTGGCATGGGCGCTGCACTTCCGACGACGCAGAGCGAATCACACCATGCGCCGTCGACTCGTCACCTGCCTACTCGTGTTCCTGGTCGCGTCGTCGGCCGGCGCGGCGGCGGATGACGGCGCGCTCGAGCGCCAGCTGGTGCGTCTCTCGTCGACCGCGCGCACGCTCGGCCGCACGCGCGCGGCACAACCGGTCGAGGTCGTCATCGGGCTCGGCTGGCGCGACCGCGGTGCGCTCGATGCGTTGCTGCAGGCGCTCGCCGATCCGCACTCGCCGCAGTACGGGCGGTACCTCTCGCCGGAGGAGTTCACCCGCCGCTTCGCGCCGCGCCGCGCGCAGACGGCCGCGGTGACGCGCTATCTGCGCGCCGCCGGGCTCGAGGTGCGCGACGTGTCGCGCTCGCGCTTGCTGGTCAGCGCGGTCGGCCGCGCCGACCGTGTCGAGCGCGCGCTGGCGACCGCCCTGGTCGACGTCGACGATGCCGGCCGGCGGCGCACCGTCAGCACCGCGGCGCCGACGCTGCCGGCCGCGCTCGGGGCGCAGGTCGTCGCGGTCGGCGCGGCCAACCTCCTGCACCCGCCGCCGCAGGGCGCGGCGCGCGCCCCGATCGGCGACGCGCCGTACGACGTGGCGCAGATCGCCCGGCTGTACGAGTTCGACGCGCTGCACGCCGCCGGCGTGCGCGGCGCCGATACGCGCGCCTCGACCATCGCCATCGCCACCGCCTTCGACTTCGCCCCCGCCGACCTGCAGCGCTTCTGGCAGGAGATGGGTGTTTCGCGGACGCTCGACAGCGTCGAGCTGATCCCCGTCGCCGGAGCGACGGCGGCGGCCGCCGCCGCCGATCGGCTGGAGACGACGCTCGATGTCGAGTGGGCGAGCGCGATGGCGCCGGCCTCGCGCGTCCTGGTGTATGCCGGCAGCGACGCGCTCAGCACCACGTTCCTCAGCATCTACGACCGCATCGTCGCCGACAACCGCGCCGCGGTCATGACCACCAGCTGGGGGCGCTGCGAGGCCGACTACCCGACCAGTTACCTGGCCCAGGTCGATGCCATCTTCGCCCGCGCCGCGGCGCAGGGCATCACCGTCATCGCCGCCTCCGGTGATCAGGGCGCGTTCGAGTGCGGGGCCGATGCGCCAGCGGTCAACTTCCCAGCCGCCCACCCGTACGTGCTGGCGGTCGGCGGCACCAGCGTGCATCCGACCGACAGCGGCTTCACCGAGGTCGCCTGGTCCGGCAGCGGCGGTGGCGCCAGCGCGCGCTATGACGCGCCGCCCTGGCAGATGGATGCGCGGCCGCAGCGCGTCTTGGCCGATGTGGCGCTCAATGCCGACCCCGGCAGCGGGTATCTGACCTGGCACGACGGTCGGTGGCGCGGGCTCGGCGGCACCAGCGTCGGCGCACCGATCTGGGCGGCGCTGGTGGCGCTGGTCAACCAGGCGCGCGCCGACGCCGGCCGTGCGCCGCTCGGGCTGGCGGCGCCGCAGCTCTGCGAAGCGGCGCTGGGCACCGACCTCGAGCCCCCGTTCATCGACATCACCAGCGGCAGCAACCGCGCCTACGCCGCCGGCGCGGGCTGGGACTTCCCCACCGGCTGGGGCGTGCCGCGCGCCGCCGCGCTGGCCAGCGCGCTGGCGTCGTGGACCCCGCCAGCCGATGCGCGCGGCGGCGTCGCCGAGATCGTTGCGCTGCAGCGGCTCGACGCCGACACGCCGGGCGCCGCCCGCCTGCGCGCCGCGCGCCGCTGCCTGACCACCGAGCTCACCTTGCAGGTCCGCCGGCTGGCGGTCGGCCGCTACACCCTGGATCTCGATGGCGAGCCGGTGGCGAGCTTCGATACCGACGCGCGCGGCGGCGCGGTGCTCAACCTGCGCGGCATCGACGTGCGCGACCGCCGCGTCACGATCAGCGACGGCCGTCGGGTGCTGTTCGCCAACGATGTCGACGCCGAGCCGCCGACCGAGTCGAGCGAGGTCGAGGCGGATCTGCAGAACACCGGCATGGCGTCGGCCGCCAGCGGCGCCCTCGTCTACCGCGCCGGCGCCGGCCGCGAGGAGCTCACCGTGCGCACCGCGCGCCTGCCGTTCGGCACCTACGAGATCCGCCTCGGCGGGACGCGCATCGGCGGCCTCACCGTCACCCACGCCACCCGCCCCATCGAGGCGCGCTTCGACAGCAGCGGCGCCGACGGGGCGATGCTCGCCATGAGCCCGCGCTGCAAACCGGTGCTGATCGTGCGCGAGGACGTGGCCTACCTGCGCAGCGCCACCGACGCGCTGGCGCCGGGTGGCTGCGGCCGATGCACGGCTACCGGCTGCTGATCGCGCGTGTCGCTGATTAGACGATTCTTTCACCCCAGAGGCACAGAGATCACGGCGGGTCCCGAGCTTGGATCGCCGCCGCGGACCCGCCTCAGGCGATGCCCGTCGCGATGAGCAGTCGGTGGGAGTGATAGACGACCTCTGCGCAACTCGGTGCCGCGGTGGTGAACCTCCTCTATACTCCCCTCGCGGGCGCGGCAAAATGGTGAAAGTGCGGCCTCTTTGGGACGCTGAGTGGGTAAGATATACACGCGCGGAGTATGCGCGATCCTGCCGAGCTGGTGGTCCGCCTGCCGCGAACCATCGTGCTGTTGTGTCTGGCGGCCACGGTGGCGCTGGCGCTGGTGGCGCGCGGCGTGCGCATCGAGGGCTCGATCGAGAGCGTGCTGCCGGCCAACGACCCCGGCGTTCAGTACTACGCCGACGTGCGCGCCACCTTCGGCAGCGACGACATCGCCGTGGTGGGGGTGCGCGCCGACGACCTGTTCACGCCGGCGACCTTGACCAGGATCGCGCAGGTCACCGACCAGCTGGCCGCGCTGCCCGGCGTCGAGCGGGTCCTCAGCCTGACCAATACCGTCGACGTCGCCGCCGACGTCTTCAAACCGCCGCCGCTGCTGCCCAACATCCCGCCCAGCCCGGCCGAGATCGGGGGGCTGAAGGCCAAGCTGGCGGCGACGCCGCTCTACGCGCAGAACCTGGTCGCCCCCGACCAGCGCGGCGCGGCGATCAACATCTTCCTCAAACCGCTGAGCGACGCGGAGTACGATGATCTGGCGATCGACGAGAACATCCAGGCCATCCTCGACGCCGAGCCTGGCCCGGTGCAGTTCTACTACACGGGTGCGTCGCATGTCGGGAAGGTCGCCGTGCAGCTCATGCGCCTCGACCTGCTGCGCTTCACGCCGCTCGCCCTGGTGTTGGTGCTGCTCATCCTGTGGCTGTCGTTCCGCCGCATCCGCGCTGTCGTGCTGCCGCTGGTGGCGGTGCTGCTCGCGGTGGTCTGGACGATCGGCATCATGGTGTTGGCCGGCAAGTCGATCACGCTCGGTACGTTCGTGCTGCCGCCGCTGTTGCTGGTCATGGGCAGCGTCTCGGCCATGCACGTGGTCGCCGCGTACTACGAAGCGCTCGGCGACGGACGCCGGCCGGCCGACGCGGTGGTCACCGGGCTGCGCAGCATCCGCAGCCCGCTGTTGATCTCGTCGCTGACCGCCTCGATCGGCTTCGCCTCGCTGATGACCAACCAGATCACCGCGGTGTGGGATCTGGGGATCTTCTCGGTCGTCGGGCTGGCCTGCATCGCGTTCATCTCGCTGGTCTTCCTGCCCGCCGCGCTGCAGGTGTGGAGCGCGGCGGCCGGGCGGGCGGCGGCGGCGCGCCCAGCGGCCGTCGTCGAGCGCCTGATGGGCCAGCTCGGGG
>JBOHWA010000782.1:0-10546 GCA_050735855.1 Binatia bacterium | reverse complement strand
CGCGTGGTGCGCGCTCAGGTCAGATGTCCAGATTCTTCACGCTGAGTGCGTTGTCCTCGATGAAGCGGCGCCGCGGTTCGACCTCGTCGCCCATCAGGGTCGAGAAGATCTCGTCGGCCTCGTAGGCGTCCTCGACGCGCACCTGCAGCAGCGTGCGGGTCTCGGGGTTCATGGTCGTCGCCCAGAGCTGCTCCGGGTTCATCTCGCCGAGGCCTTTGTAGCGCTGCACGTCGAAGCCTTTGCGCGCCTGCGCCATGAGCTCAGCCACCGCGGCGGCCAGCGTCGGCGCGTCGCCCTGCTTCTCGCCCACGACGACGGTGAACGGTGCCTCGCCGGCGACGCGGAGATCGGCCGCCAGGCGCTGCAGCTCGGCGACCTCCGGGCTGGCGCAGAACTGCGCGTCGACCACGGTTTCCTGGGCGCTGCCGTTCTGCCGGGCCCGCACCACCATGCGCACGCCGCCGTGCTCGGCGTCCTCGCTGAGCTCGAAGCGCAGCGGGTCGAGCTCCGGGTGGGCGGCGAGCAGACGGGCGCGGACGCGTTCGATCAGGGCGTCGAGCCGCGGCCGGTCGGCGAGCGTCGCCGCGCCGAACTCGGAATCGCGCACCAGCGCCGCGACGACGTCGCGATTCTTGCGCTGGCGCGCCACAACGTCGAGCACCCGGTCGAGGCGCATCTGCTTGCGCACCACCGGCGCCAGCGCCTCGCCGCGCAGGCGCTCGCCGCTGCTGGCGCGCAGCTCGGTATCGCGCGTGCCGAGCTCGAGCAGATAGGCGTCGAGCGCCGCTTCGTCCTTCAGGTACTGCTCGGCCTTGCCCTTCTTGACGCGGAAGAGCGGCGGCTGTGCGATGTAGACGAACCCCTGCTCGATCAGATCAGGGAAGTGCCGGTAGAAGAGCGTCAGCAGCAGCGTGCGGATGTGCGAGCCGTCGACGTCGGCGTCGGTCATGATGATGATGGTGTGGTAGCGGACCGTGGAGGGCTCGCGCGTCTCCGGATCCTCGTTGTCGCCGCCGCGGGCGCGCAGCACGCTGGTGCCCAGCGCCGTGATCAGCACGCGGATCTCCTGCGAGGAGAGCATCTTGTCGAAGCGCGCCTTCTCGACGTTGAGGATCTTGCCGCGCAGCGGCAGCACCGCCTGATTGCGCCGGTCGCGGCCCTGCTTGGCCGAGCCGCCGGCCGAATCGCCCTCGACGATGTAGAGCTCGGAGAGCGCCGGGTCGCGCTCCTGGCAGTCGGCCAGTTTGCCGGGCAGCGCGGCCGAGTCGAGCGCCCCCTTGCGGCGCGCCAGCTCCTTGGCCTTGCGCGTCGCCTCGCGCACGCGCGCCGCATCGAGCGTCTTCAACACCACCTGCTTGGCGTCCGCCGGGTGCTCCTCGAGGTACTCGCCGAGCTTCTCGTTGACCAGGGCCTCGACGTGGCCGCGCACGTCGCTGTTGCCGAGCTTGGTCTTGGTCTGCCCCTCGAACTGCGGATTGGGCAGCTTGACGCTGATCACCGCCGTCAGCCCCTCGCGCGTGTCGTCGCCCTGCAGCGTCTCGCCGTTCTTGAGCAGGCCGGCCGTGGTCGCGTAGGCGTTCAGCGTCCGCGTCAGGGCGCCCTTGAAACCGGTCAGGTGCGTGCCGCCCTCGTGCGTGCTGATGTTGTTGGCGAACGAGTAGACACTCTCGGCGTAGCCTTCGTTCCATTGCAGGGCCGCTTCGATCTCGAGGTCGTCGCGCTTGCCGGTCAGCGAGATCACCGTGTTGTGGATCGGCGTCTTCGCCTTGTTCAGGTGCTGGACGAATTCCTCGATGCCGCCGCGGTAGAGAAACTCGTGCCGCTTCTCGGTCGCCTGCTCGTCGATGACGATGCGCACGCCGCGGTTGAGGAAGGCGAGCTCGCGCAGGCGCTGCGACAGGATGTCGAAGCTGAAGGCCGTCGACTCGAAGATCTCCGCGTCGGGCTTGAACGTGACCTTGGTGCCGGTCGTCTGCGTCGTGCCGGTCTCGGCCAACGGCGCGTCCGGCTTGCCGCGCTGGTAGCGCTGCGCGAACACCTTGCCGGCGCGGCGAATCTCGACCGCCAGACTCTCGGACAGCGCGTTGACCACCGAGACGCCGACGCCGTGCAGACCGCCCGACACCTTGTAGGCGCCGCTGTCGAACTTGCCGCCGGCGTGCAGCTTGGTGAGCACCACTTCGCAGGCCGAGATGCCTTCCTTGGAGTGGATCTCGGTCGGGATGCCGCGCCCATCGTCCTCGACGGTGACGGTGCCGTCGATGTGCAGCGTGACCGCGATGTCCGTGCAGTAGCCGGCCATCGCCTCGTCGATCGAGTTGTCCACCACCTCGAAGACCAGGTGATGGAGGCCGCGCTCGGCGGTGTCGCCGATGTACATGCCGGGCCGCTTGCGCACCGCCTCGAGACCCTCGAGGACAGTGATCTTTTCCGCCCCGTAGTCCGCCGCCTGCGCCGCCTGCTGGTCTCGTGTTTCCTGGTCTGACATCACGCGTTGTGATCCATTGTTTGTTATCCGCGTGAGTGTACCACGGCAGGCTTCCGAGGTAAAGCCTGCGGCCGCGATAAAACTGTAATTATGTTAAGCAATTACAGCTACTTGCAGCAGCCGTTCGCCACTCGTCCTCGGGGCCTATGAAACGGCCGTTTTGGGGGCGGCAAATGAGGCTTTGATCAGAGCCGCATGGGCATGACGATATAACAGTAATCTGCGTCGCCAGCGGCGCGCAGAACCCCTGGACCGACCTCGTCGGTGAGCCCCAGCTCGATGCGGCGGTCGCCCGGGATCACGCCGAGCACGTCCATCAGGTAGCGGCCGTTGAACCCGATCCCGACCGGATCGCCGTCGTACTCGATGTCGAGTTCTTCGGCCGCTTCGCCGACATCGGGGTTGATCGTCGTCAGCTCCAGGCGCTGGCCGTCGAGCTGCAGCTTGATGCCGCGCGTGCGCTCGCTGGACACCACCGAGACGCGGCGCAGCGCCGACAGCAGGGCGGCGGCATCGAGCGTGGCGATGCGCTCGGACTTCTTCGGGATGACCTGGTGATAGTCGGGGAACTCGCCCTCGACCAGGCGCATCGACATCTGCACGCGCCCTCGGCGGGCGTGCGCGACGCCGCCGGTGACCCGCAGCTCGATCGGCTCGTCACCGCTCTCGATCACCTTGCGCAGTTCCATCACCGCCTTGCGCGGAATGGTCACCGCCGTCGGCAGGGTCACGTGGTCCACCGTGCGCGTGATCATCGCCAGCCGGTGCCCGTCGGTCGCGATCATGCGCAATCGGCCGTCGTCGCTGCGCTCGACGTGAATGCCGTTCAGGTTGACGCGGGTCTCATCTGCCGAGACGGCGAAGACGGTGTAGTCGATCATCTCGTTCAGCGTCTCGCCGCTGATGCGGATGGTCGCCTCGGCGTCGGCCGGCGGCTCGGGCATGGCGGGAAACTCGCGCGGATCGAGACCGACGAGGCGGAAGCGCGACTTGCCGGCCGTCACCTCGATCCAGGAGTTGTCCTGCTGGCGGATGCGCACCTCGCCCTCGGGGATCTCGCGCACCATCTCGTAGAGTTTGCGCGCTCCGACGGTGAGCCCCCCTTTGTGCTTCACCGCGGCCGTGCACTCACGGCGCACGGCGATCTCCTGGTCCGTCGCGGCGACGACGACGCCGTCACCACCGGTCTGGATGAGAACGTTGCCGAGGATCGGAATGGTCGTGCGCCGTTCGACGATCCCCTGCGTCAGGTAGAGTCCGGCCAGCAGTTCACTTCGCCCGATGGTGAATTCCATGGTCACCGCCCGCGCGTCGTCGCGCTCCTCTTCTTCTTGTCTTTAGTATTTAAGAAACCAGTACGTAGTAGGGGCTGTGGATATGGGGAAACGCTTGTCTGCCTAGGGCAATCAGCCATGTCGCGTGGGGAGAGCGCCGTGAAGGAATCGCGTCGACACCGAGGTTGAACCAGCCCGCTCACAGCCCCTCCACCGCTTCTCCGCATGTTGTGCACAACCGCTGGCGGTCGCCAGCTCCGGTTGCTCGGTCGACGGCACTAGTCATTGCACGGTTACCCCGGTCGTTCCAAGAGCCGCTCGAGTCGTTCCACGGTGGCGCGAAAGGTCGGGTCGTCGCGCAGGCGGCGCTCGACCACCTGGGCGGCGTGGATGACCGTCGAGTGATCGCGGCCGCCGAAGCGATCGCCGATGACCGGGAACGACGCGTCGGTGTAGCGCCGGCAGAGGTACATCGCGACCTGGCGCGGCTGGGCGATGGTGCGCGTGCGCTTCTTCGAGCGCAGGTCGGTCGGGCGGATGCGGAAGAACTCGCAGACGGCCTTCTGGATCGACTCGATGGTCACGGCGCGGTCGGCGCGGTCGCGCAGCACGCTCTGCAACACTTCGCGGGCGAAATCGACGGTGATCGGACACTTGTTGAGCGAGGCGAAGGCGCCGACCCGGGTGAGCGACCCTTCGAGCTCGCGCACGTTGGAATCGATGTTGGTGGCGAGGAAGATCGCCACCTCCTGCGGCAGGTCGATACCTTCGATCTCCGCCTTCTTCTCGAGGATGGCGACGCGCGTCTCGACGTCGGGCGGCTGGATGTCGGCGATCAGGCCCCACTCGAAGCGGTTGCGCAGCCGTTCCTCGAGATCGGGAATCTCCTTGGGGAACTTGTCGGAGGTGAGGACGATCTGCCGGTGGCCGTCGTAGAGCGAGTTGAAGGTGTGGAAGAACTCCTCCTGGGTGCGCTCGCGGCCGGCGAGGAACTGCACGTCGTCGACGATCAACACGTCGACACGGCGGAAGCGGCTCTTGAACTCGTCCATGCGATCGCGCCGCAGCGCCGCGATCAGCTCGTTCATGAACGATTCGGACGACAGGTAGACGACGCGCGCGTCCTCGTTGCGGTCGAGCACCTGATGCCCGATGGCGTTGACCAGATGGGTCTTGCCGAGGCCGACCCCGCCGTAGATGAAGAGCGGGTTGTAGTGATCGCCGGGCTGGTTGGCCACCGCCTTGGACGCGGCATGGGCGAACTGGTTGCTCGCCCCGACGACGAAGCTGTCGAAGGTGTACTTGGCCTGCAGCGCCGAGCGCCGCACCGCCGCGCGGCCCGGGTTGGGCGGTGGCGCGGGGGTCGGGAACAACTCCTGCTGCGCCGCGCTCGGCAAGGTCAGCGTGATCTCGCGCAGCTCGCCGTCGCTGACCCGCTCCAGCGCTCCGCGCAACGTATCCAGACAGCGCTCGCGCACCATGTCGGCCACCAGCCGGCTCGGCGCTTCGAGGATCAACGCGTCGCCGCGCAGCGCCACCGGGCGGAGCCGCTGCAGGACCTCGACCAGGTCGGGCTCAGCCAGCCGCTCGGCGCTCAATTCGATCGTCTGACGCCAGATATTCTGCATGCGGACCAGACGAGTTTTCAACAGGGTGGTGGCGGGGAAACTCGCATGTGGGACCAACAGATTCCTGCAGCAGGACGCAGTCTCTCCACAGCGCAATCCACAGGCAATTCGGGGCTCGAGATGAAGCTGTTTGTTGGGGAAGAAACCGTCCGCCAAGCGGCGCGGATGGTGCATTTAACGCGTTCGCGTCCGGCGGGCAAGAAAAATCTCCAACGCAGCTGCGCGCCGCCGCGTCGGCGGCGCGGTTGCGCCTGCCGCCGTCGCGATGGTAGCGCCGCACCCATGCAGACCGGCATCTCCGACAAGCTCTTCGCCGCGGCGTGCGAGCATATCCCCGGCGGCGTCAACAGCCCGGTGCGCGCCTGGCGCGCCGTCGGCGGCACGCCGCGCTTCATCCAGCGCGCGCACGGCTGCGCGATCACCGACGCCGATGGCAACACGTACATCGACTACATCGGCTCCTGGGGGCCGATGATCCTCGGCCACGCGCACATGGCGGTCGCGCAGGCGGTGCAGGACGCGTTGCGCGACGGGACCAGCTTCGGGGCGCCGACGGCGCGCGAGATCGAAATGGCGCGCCGCCTCTGCGCGGCGCTACCCTCCATCGAACAGGTGCGGCTGGTCTCGTCGGGCACCGAGGCGACCATGACCGCCCTGCGCCTCGCCCGCGCCTTCACCGGGCGCGCCAAGATCCTCAAGTTTGACGGCTGCTATCACGGCCACGCCGACCCGTTGCTGGTACGCGCCGGCTCGGGCGCCATGACGCTGGGTGTGCCCGACAGCCCCGGTGTGCCCGAGGGCACCGCCAGCCTGACGCTGGTGGCGCGCTTCAACGATCTGGCCGAACTGGAGGCGCGCTTCGCGGCCGACGGCGACGCCATCGCCGCGGTGATTGTCGAACCGGTGGTCGGCAACATGGGCCTGGTGCCGCCGCGTCCGGGCTATCTGGAGGGTCTGCGCCGCCTGACCGAGGCGCACGGGACGCTGTTGATCTTCGACGAGGTGATGACCGGCTTCCGCCTCGCCTGGGGCGGGGTGCAGAACCCGATGGGCATCCGGCCCGACCTGACCTGCCTGGGCAAGATCGTCGGCGGCGGGCTGCCGCTCGCCGCGGTCGGCGGCCGGCGCGACGTCATGCAGCAGCTGGCGCCGATCGGCCCCGTCTACCAGGCGGGCACGCTGTCGGGGAATCCGCTCGCCGTCGCCGCCGGGCTGGCGACCCTGGCGCAGCTCGACAAAGCCGGCACCTACGAGCGCCTGGAAGCGAGCGGCGCCGAGCTCGAGGCCGGCCTGCGCGCCGCGCTGCAGCGGCGCGGCGTGCGCGGCTGTGTCAACCGGCGCGGCTCAATGTGGACCCTCTTTCTCGGTGTCGATGCGGTGCAGGATGCCGGCGGCGCCCGCGCCGCCGACACCAAGGCCTTCGCCCGCTTCTTCGCCGGCATGCTCGAGCGCGGCATCTACCTGCCGCCGTCGCAGTTCGAAGCCGCCTTCCTGTCGCTCGCCCATGGCGCGGACGAGATCGAGCGCACGGTACGCGCCGCCGACGAGGCGCTGGCGGCGCTCGGCTGAGCCATGGCCCTGCGCGTCAACCGCGACCTGCTCATCCGCAGCAGCCGCCTGACGGCGGTGGGCTTCGAGTTCGCCGGCGCCATCGTCGTCGCCCTGATCGGCGGCTACTACCTCGACCAGTTCGCCGGCACCTCGCCGCTGTTCCTTTTCCTGTTCCTGGCCGGCGGGTTGTACGGCGCCGTGCGGCTCTTGCTTTGGTCCCTCAAAAAAACTAGCCAATAGCGGTTTCCCATGCGTTGGCAGTTGCAGGATATCGAACGGCTGCACCTCGGGCTGATCGGCGCCGCGGTGTGCGCCGCCGCGCTCGTCGGCTGGCTGTCGGCCGCCAGCCTGCTGCTCGGCGGGGCGGTCATGGCCGCCAACGTCTGGTTGATGCGCCAGCTCACCAACCGCCTGCTGGTGCGTGCGGCCGGGCGCCCCGGCATGGTCGTGGCGCTCGTGCTGGCCAAGTTCTCGCTCTTCATCGGGCTGCTGATGCTGCTCTTCTGGCGCGTGCCGCTCGATGCGGTGGCGTTCGGCATCGGCGCCTCGCTGCTGCTGGTTGCAACGGTCGTCACCGCGCTGCGCCCGCAGCGCGCCACGGCCACCACCTGAGGCACACCATGGCTGGAAGCGAACACGGATTCTCCTGGCTGTCGCTGGTCCCCGGCGTCAACCAGTTGCCCGACCACACCGCCACGGCGGGCCTGGTCGCCATCGGCCTGCTCGGCACGGCCTACGTCGCGCGCCGCCAGATCGCCGCATCGGCCGACGCGGCGATCCCCGACGGCCGCTTCTCGGCGCGCAACATCGTCGAGGTGTTCGTCCAGGGCATGACCCAGCTGGTGGTCGACATCGTCGGCCCGGGGGCGGAGAAGTATGCGCCGCTCTACGGCGCCTTCTTCATCTTCGTCCTGTGCTCGAATCTGCTCGGCCTGATCCCCGGCTTCTCGCCGCCGACCGGCAACGTCAACACGACGCTCGGCCTCGGCCTGACGTCGTTCGTCATGTTCAATTACTACGGCGTGAAGTCGGCCGGCGCGGGCGGCTACCTGAAGCACTTCATGGGCCCGCTGCTATGGCTGGCGCCGCTGATCTTCACCCTCGAGCTGATCGGCGTCCTGGTGCGCCCGATCACGCTCAACCTGCGCTTGCTGATCAACATGTTCGCCGACCATCTGGTGCTCGACATCTTCACCGACCTGACCAAGCTGTTCCTGCCGGTGCTGTTCTACCTGCTCGGCGCCCTGGTCTCGATCATCCAGGCGGCGGTGTTCACCATCCTGAGCCTGGTCTACGTGGCACTGGCGACCGCCGGCCACGACGAGCACCACGACGAGGCGCACACCGAGCATCACTGACGTTCGTCAATCCGGGTTCGCGAGGCCGTGGTGGTGGTAGATGAGGAGAGGCGGCGTGGCCGGTAGCGAATTCCTTAGCCGCATCCCATAGGAGGATACAGACGATGCGCAACAAGCTCTCCTGGTTGGTTGGTACCCTGCTGCTCGCCGTGATGGGTCCGGGCATGGCCCTCGCCCAAGAAGCGGGCGCCAGCAACAACGACGGCATGATCGCGATGGCCGCCGGTCTCGGCATCGGCATCGCGGCGCTCGGCGCCGCACTCGGCCAGGGCCGCGCCGTCGCGGCGGCCATGGAGTCGATCGGCCGCAACCCCAACGCCGCCGACAAGATCCAGACCCCGATGATCCTCGGCCTCGCGCTCATCGAGGCCCTGGCGATCTACGCCCTCGTCATCGCCTTCCTGCTGCAGGGCAAGATCGGATAACCGCTTCCGCTTTCAACGTTGTGCTCGAGGGGCAGCGGTGGTGACACCGCTGCCCCTTTTCCTTTCAGCGCAGAGGCCGCAGAGGATCGCAGAGGAAGAACAGAGGAGCTTGTCTCCCTCAGCGACCCTCTGTGGCCTCTGCGTTGAATCTCTTTGCTTGTGGTCTTTCCAAGCGCCGGACTATCATCCTCGCGATGGCAGAGGCTGAAACAGCGCCGCCGCGCCTGCTGGTTGCGGGCACGGCCAGCCGCGGCGTGCGGACGGTGCTCACGGCGGTGCCGTTGGCCAAGCTGCGCGCCAACCCGGCGCAGCCGCGCAAGCACTTCGATGCCGATGCGCTGGCCGAGTTGGCGGCGTCGATCGCGCAGCACGGCGTCCTGCAGCCGGTGATCGTCAAGCGCGACGGCGACGGCTTTCTGATCATGGCCGGCGAGCGCCGCAGCCGGGCGGCGCGGTTGGCCGGGCTGACGGTCATCCCGGCGCTGGTGCGCAACGACGATCCGATGGAGATTGCGATCATCGAGAATCTGCAGCGCGAGGATCTCTCGCCGCTCGAGGAAGCCGAGGGCCTGGGCGCGCTGATCGACCAGTACGCCTATACGCACGAAGCGCTCGCCGAGCTGATCGGCAAGAGCCGCCCGTACGTCAGCAACACGCTGGCGCTGCGCCGCCTGCCGGAGGCGATCAAGCAGCAGTACCACGCCAGCCCCGACGTCTCGCGCGAGATCCTCATCTCCGTGGCGCGCGCCGAATCGCCGGAGAAGCAGGACGCGCTCTGGCGCCTGACCCGCCTGCGCAAGCTGTCGGTGCAGCGCTTCCGCTCCGAGCAGGCCGGCGAGCCCGCCGGCCGCCCGCAGGTAGCCGAGATCGCCCGCACCCTGCGCCGTCTCGGCCGCCAGCTGCGCGCCTTCGATACCAGCAGCGTCGATCCCGCCGAGCGCGCCCGCATGGAGCGCCTGCTGCGCCGCACCCAGGCGCGCCTGCTGCGCACGCTGGCCGCCCTCGTCGCACCGCGCGCCGCTGTCGACGAGGCCTGATGCCGACCGCCGACGAACTCTACGACCAGGCGGTCGACTGCGTCGCCGACGGCGACCTCCAGGGCGCCGTCGAGGCCTATCGCGCCGCGCTGGCGCTCGAGCCCGAGCACGCCGACGTCTGGGAAGGCCTGTCGATGGCGCTCGCCGACCTCGGCCGCTTCGACGAGGCGATTGCCGCGGCCGAGCGCGTCGTCGCGCTGCTGCCCGACGAGCTGCTCTCGTACACCAACGTCTCGCGCATCTGCCAGAAGGCCGGCGACGTCCCCAAAGCCGAGGAATGGGCCGCCAAGGGCCGCATGCTCGACTGGAAGCAGCAACTCAAGACCGGCAAACCACCGAGCTGACCGGGCGCAAGCGCACCTGGAGGGCGCCGGTCCCTCGGCGCCGGGGGATGTGGGTGGGGTGCTTTGCCGCGCGCCCGCCGCGCGCCAGACCCTAGAACCGATCCGACAACCAGTAGCGGCTGGCATTGGCCGGAAACAGCTCGGCGAAGAAGTTCTCGCGCTGCACCGTGGCCAGCGGCAGACACAACGTCGCCGCGAGGCGCTCGGCATCCAGCGGGCGCCACATCCACGATCGATCCTCGACCGCGCGCAGCACCAGCCCGCGCCCGGCGAGGGCCGCCTCGAGCGCCGGCGAGGGCACGACCTGCGCCAGCGTTCCGGTGTCCGCCCCGCCGTGCAGGTGTGCGATGAGCGCCGCCAACTCCGCCTCCGCGCCGGGCAGACAGCCGTGCTCGATCACGGTGTTGAAGTCGAAGAGCAGCGCGCCGCGCGCATAGGCGA
>JBOHWA010000781.1:0-8685 GCA_050735855.1 Binatia bacterium | reverse complement strand
GATCAGCGACGAGGCGCCGCTCAAGCCGCGCCCGGGGCAGCTGGTGCGCGCCGGCTGCCACGCCGAGATCGACGAGCTGCGCGAGCTGGCGCTGCACGGCAAGCGCTTCTTCGTCGAGTATGAAGCGGCCGAGCGCAGCCGCACCGGCATCGGCTCGCTCAAGGTGCGCTACAACCAGGTGTTCGGCTACTACATCGAGGTCACCAAGCCGAACCTGCACCTGGTGCCGCCCGAGTACCGGCGCAAGCAGACCGTCGCCACCGGCGAGCGCTTCATCACCGCCGAGCTGGCGCAGTACGAAGCCAAGGTGCTCGGCGCCGAGGAGCGCCTCGGGGCGCTCGAGGCGCAGCTCTTCGGCGCGTTGGTCGCGGCGCTGGCCGCCGAGCATGCCGCGTTGTCGCGCACCGCGGCGGCGCTGGCGCGCATCGACGTGTTCGCCGCGCTGGCGCTGGTCGCCGAGCGCCAGCGCTACTGCCGCCCGGCGCTCGGCCGCGGGCGGCGCATCGTCATCGAGGAGGGCCGCCATCCGGTAGTCGAGGTGATGGCCGGGCGGTCCGGCTTCGTCGCCAACGACTGCCACCTCGATCCCGACGGCGAGCAGATCCACATCATCACCGGGCCCAACATGGCGGGGAAGTCGACCTATCTGCGCCAGGTGGCCCTGATCGTGCTGCTCGCCCAGATGGGCAGCTTCGTACCGGCGGCGCGGGCCGAGATCGGTATCGTCGACCGTCTGTTCACGCGCGTCGGCGCCTCCGACAATCTCGCCGGCGGCGAGTCGACCTTCATGGTCGAGATGAAGGAGACCGCCAACATCCTCACCCAGCTGACCGCGCGCAGCCTGGCGGTGCTGGACGAGATCGGCCGCGGCACCAGCACCTTCGACGGCATCTCGATCGCCTGGGCGGTGGCCGAGCATCTGCACGCCGCCCGCGAGCGGCCGCTGGTGCTGTTCGCCACCCACTACCATGAGCTCACCGACCTGGCGCGCAGCCTGGAGCGGGTGCACAACTGGTCGGTCGCGGTGCGCGAATGGCAGGGCGAGGTGGTCTTCCTGCGCCGCATCGTCGCCGGCCCGGCCAGCCAGAGCTACGGCATCCAGGTGGCGCGCCTGGCCGGCGTCCCCGAGCCGATCGTGGAGCGCGCCCGCCAGATTCTGCACAACCTCGAGCAGAACGAGCTCACCGAGGCCGGCCAGCCGCGCCTGGCGCGCCGCGACGACGGGCGCGACGCGCAGCTGGCGCTCTTCGCCGCCCCCGACGACCGCCTGCGCGCCGAGCTGGCGGCGATCGACGTCGACCGCCTCGCGCCGCTCGACGCGCTCACCCGCCTGCACGAGCTGGTGCAGCGGGCGCGCAAGTAGGGTGCGCGCGGCGAGCAGATCGCGGGAGGGCGCCGCTTGTCGGCCCGGGGGCGGGGCGGGGTGCCCGCTGCGAGCATGGCGCCGACAAGCGGCGCCCTCCCGGCCTATGCGGAGCGGCGGCGGGAGATGCGCCAGGCGCCGAACAACGCGAGCACTGCGCCCAGGCTGGCCAGTCCGGTTCCGCCGATGGCGGGCACCTCCTGCGCGCAGAGGCCCGAGCCGGCGCAGCCGGGATCGGCGCAGTCGATCAGGCCGTTGACGTTGTTGTCGAAGCCGTCCGCACAGCGCCCGCTGCCGGTTTCGTCACACGCCGGAATCGTCGTGCAGGCGTCGCGCGCCGGCCCGCTCGCCGCGCAGCTGATCGCGCTGCACAGGACGTTGCAGTCCTCTGCGGCGTGTAGGGCGAAGCAGACCTGGGTGTCGGCTTGCGGACAGTTGGAGGCGCAGACACAGCAATCCGGCATCGAGGTGGCGTAGGCGGTTGCACTCAACAGAAGCAGGCAGACCACCGTCGCTCGCTGCACAAGCCGCATCATTCGCTCTTCCATACTCACCTCGAAGCGCCGAAGGCCACCGAGCGTACCGCGCCCGCAGATGTTATCAGATCGAACGCCGCCGGACGATGCTCCAGGCGCCGATCATCGTGACGGCGGCCGCCAGGCCGGCGAGCCCGGCTCCATCGAGGGCCGGGGCTGGGTGGGCGCAGTTGGGAGCCAGGGAGCAGCCGGGGTCGGCGCAGTCGATCAGGCCGTTGACGTTGTTGTCGAAGCCGTCGGCGCAGCGCGCCGTGCCGCGCTCGGCGCAGTCCTGGATCGCGGTGCAGGGGGAGTTGGGTACGCTGTCGACCGGCTCGCAGCCGATGGTGCCGCAGAGGGTCGTGCAGTCGTCGCCGGCGTGCTCGGCGAAGCACACCTGCGTGTTGGCCGCCGGACAGTTCGGGTCACAGACGCAGCATTCGGGCACCGCGGTGGCGTGCACCAGGGGCGCGCTCAGCAGCATAAGACAGACCGCAACAACCCGCCCCGTTACCTGCATGACCGGTTCCTCCGCGCTCGAGACAGAGGCCCTGCTAGCACTTCGCGAGCGCGGCGGCGAGGGATTCGCGTGGAGTACGACGGACGGGAACGGGAACGGGCAGGAGACGGGAACGGGAACGGGCACGGGAACGGGCACGGAAACGGAAACGGAAACGGGAACGGGCACGGAAACGGGAACGGGCACGGGCACGGGCACGGAAACGGAAACGGAAACGGGCACGGAAACGGGAACGGGCACGGGCACGGGTCGAGTTCTGATCATCTGCGTAGAGACGAACGGCCTCCAAGCCTCTTCCCGGTAGAATAAGACCATTCTGACTCAATCCGTGCCCGTGCCCGTGCCCGTGCCCGTTCCCGCTCCCGGCCCTGTCCCTGTCCCCGTCCCTGTCCCCGTTCCGGTTCCGGCTTCCGCTCCAGTTGTTCCCAGCACCCGTCCCCCGCGCTAAACACTGCCCCCCAATGAGCCAACTCTCCCTGCTGCGCAGCCGTCGTTTCGCCGGTCTCTTCTGGGCCCAGTTCCTCGGCGCCTTCAACGACAACCTGTTCAAGAATGCGCTGGTCATCCTGGTCGCCTACCAGGGCATCAGCCTGTGGGGCGTCGGCGCCGAGCAGCTGGTGGCGTTGAGCGGCGGCATCTTCATCCTGCCGTTCGTGCTCTTCTCCGCCACCGCCGGGCAGCTCGCCGATCGGCTGCCCAAGGCGGGGCTGGTGCGCTGGGCCAAGTTGGGCGAGATCGGCATCATGAGCATCGCCGCGGTCGGCTTTCTCAGCAGCCACATCGGCCTGTTGTTCGTCGTGCTGTTCCTGCTCGGCTGCCAGTCGAGTCTGTTCGGGCCGGTGAAGTACAGCATCCTGCCGCAGCTGCTCGACGACGAGGAGCTGGTCGGGGGCAACGCGCTGGTCGAGACCGGGACGTTTCTCGCCATCCTGCTCGGGACCATCGCCGGCGGCGTCATCGTCGCCGCCGGGGCCGCCGGGCGTCACTGGCTGGCCGGCGCCGGCATCGGGCTGGCGCTCGCCGGCTATGCGGCGAGCTGGCTGGTGCCGCGCGTCCCGGCGGAGAACCCGACGCTGCGCATCGACGCCAACCCGCTGCGCCCGCTGCGCGAGACCTGGGCGGTGACGCGGCGCGAGCGCACCGTCTTCCTCACCGTGCTCGGCGTGTCGTGGTTCTGGTTCTTCGGCGCCATCATCCTGTCGCTGCTGCCGATCTACACCAAGGAGTTGCTGCGCGCCGACGAGCACGTCATCACGCTCTTCCTGGCCCTGTTCTGCGCCGGCATCGCGGTCGGCTCGCTGCTCTGCGAGCGCTTCTCCGGCCGCATGCTCGAGCTCGGGCTGGTGCCGCTCGGGTCGATCGGCATGAGCCTCTTCGCCTTCGACCTCTTCCTCGCCGGCGTGCCGACCGCCGGCCTCGCCGGCCCGGCGCTGGTCCCGATCGGCACCTTCGTCGCCCAGCCGGGCGCCTGGCGCGTGCTGCTCGACCTGATGCTGCTGGCGGTGTTCAGCGGCTTCTTCATCGTGCCGCTCAACACCCTCATCCAGCAGCGCGCGCGTCCCGAGGAACGCTCGCGCGTCGTCGCCGGCGCCAACATCCTGAGCGCGCTCTTCATGGTGGCGGCCTCCGGCGTGCTGGTCGCCTGCTTCGCCGCCGGCCTCGGCGTGCTGCACGTCTTCGCCCTGGTGGCCGTCCTGAACGGCGCCGTCGCCATCTACATCTACCAGCTGATCCCCGAGTTCCTGTTGCGCTTCGGCTGCTGGGTGTTGACGAACTGCATCTACCGCCTGCGCAGCAGCGGGCGCGAGCACATCCCCGACGAGGGCCCGGTGCTGCTGGTCTGCAACCATGTCAGCTTCGTCGACTGGATGATCATCGCCAGCGCCTGCAAGCGGCCGCCGCGCTTCGTCATGCACCACGGCTTCCTGAAGATGCCGCTGGTCGGCTGGCTGTTTCGCGACGCCAAGGTGATCCCCATCTCGTCGGCGCGCGAGGGCGAGCACATCATGCAGGCGGCCTTCGACCGCATCGCCGCCGAGCTCGAGGCCGGCGAAGTCGTCTGCCTCTTCCCCGAGGGGGCGCTCACCCCCGACGGCGCGTTGCAGCGCTTCCGCCCCGGAGTCGAGAAGATTCTGCGCCGCACCCCGGTGCCGGTCGTGCCGATGGCGCTGGTCGGCATGTGGGGCAGTTTCTTCAGCCGCCAGGGCGGCGCCCCGTTCCGCCGCCCCTTCCGCCGCGTCTGGTCGCGCATCCGCCTCGAGATCGGCCCGCCGCTGCCGCCCGACAGCGTCAGCGCCGACGGCCTCGGCGAACAGGTCGCCGCGCTCGGCGGATTCGATCCCCCGGCAGACTGATGACGGAAGAACTTCAACGCAGAGGCGCAGAGGGCGCAGAGCAAAACCGAAAAGAAGCGGGATTGAATTGAGTTCCGGAGGGCCACTTCTGATGGATTTGCCTTCTGAGGACTCTCCATCGTTCCCGCTCCGCGCCCTCTGCGTCTCTGCGTCTCCGCGGTGAAGTCTCTTTCTTCATTTGGCCTCGCTTGATCCGCCCCGCCGAACATGCGGAGTATTGGCGACGATCATGCTGCCCACCGCCCTAGAGCCGACCGGCGCTCCGGTCCGCGACGTGCTCGAGGCCATCGGGCCGCTGCGGCTCGACGGGGCGTGGGGACGGCAGGCGCGCGACTATCTGACGCAGGCGCGCCAACTGCTCGCTGAGCAGCATCTGGCCGGGGCCTCGGGCGTCGCCGTCGTCGAGCAGTGGACGGCGGTGCTCGACGGCACCATCCGCACCCTCTATGAGGCGGCGCGCGCCAGCTATGCCGAGCGCTACAGCGTGCTCGACCAGCGCTGCACCTTCATCGCCCAGGGTGGCTACGGGCGCGGCGAGCTCAACCCGTGCTCCGATATCGATCTGTTGGTGGTCTACCCGCAGCGCCCCGACGCGTTCGTCGAGACGGTCACCGAGAAGGTCCTCTACGCCCTGTGGGACACCGGGCTGACCGTCGGCCACGCGCTGCGCAACCTGCGCGACTGCGTCAAGCTCGGCGGCACCGACCTCAAGGTCAAGACCGCCCTGCTCGACACCCGCTACCTGGCCGGCGACGCGCCGCTCTACGACCAGTTCGTGCGCACGATGGAGAGCGAGCTGCTCAAACGCAACGCGGCGCGCTTCTTTCGCGACAAGGTGGCGGAGAGCGCGGAGCGCCACCGCAAGTACGGCGACTCGGTCTTCCTGGTCGAGCCGCACCTCAAGGAAGGCGAGGGCGGCCTGCGCGACGTGCACACCGCGATGTGGCTCGCCAAGGTGAAGTACGTCGTCCGCGACCTGCACGACCTGGTGGAAAAGGGCGTGCTCACCGAGCGCGAGCACGACGAGATCGCCGCGGCGCGCGACTTCCTCTGGCGGGTGCGCAACGCGCTGCACTTCCTCAGCGGGCAGCACCTCGATCAGCTCACCTTCGAGTACCAGGAGCGCATCGCCGCCGACCTCGGCTATCGCGACGACGGCAAGACGCGCGGCGTCGAGCAGTTCATGCGCACCTACTACCAGCACGCGCGCACGCTGCACCGCTTCTCCAACGACATCGTCAGCCGCTGCCTGGAGCGCAGCTCGCCCTACCGCCTGATCGGCCGCCTCGGCGGGCGCGCCATCCGGCCCGGGGTGCGCATCGCCGGCGGCGAGCTGGTGGTCGGCGACCCGGCGGTGTTCCGCGACGACCCGAGCCTGCTGCTGCGCGTCTTCGCCGACGCGCAACGCCACGGCATCCCGCTCAGCGCCGCGACGCGGCGTCTGATCCGCGCCCACGCCGGGCTGATGGACGAGGCCGCGCGGCAGCAGCCCGCCGCGGCGCGCGCCTTTCTCGACATCCTCGGCTGGCCGCACGGCGTCTACGAGACGCTGCACGAGATGCACGAACTCGACGTGCTGGGCGCCTTCCTGCCCGAGTTCGGCGCGCTCTACTGCATGGCGCAGTATGATCGCTACCACATCTACACCGTCGACGAGCACAGCCTGCGCGCCGTCTACCGGCTCGAGCAGCTGCTGCTCGGCGAGTTCAAGCAGAGCGCGCCGCTGCTCACCCAGGTCATGCGCGAGGTCGACCGCATCGAGCTGCTCTACGTCGCCATGCTGTTCCACGATGCCGGCAAGGGGCAGGGCGGCGACCACTCCAACCGCGGCGCCGGTCTGGCGCGCGCCGTCGCCGGCCGCCTGGGCTTCAACGCCGACGACACCGAGGTGCTCGATCTGCTGGTGCGCAACCACCTGCTCATGCACCACCTGGCGACGCGGCGCGACATCCACGATCCCAAGCTGGTGGCCGAGTTCGCCCGCACGGTGGGGACGCTGGCGACGCTGCAGAAGCTCTTCGTGCTGAGCTTCGGCGACCTCGGCGCCACCAATCCGAAGCTGTGGAACAGCTGGCAGGACATGCTGCTCGGCGAGCTCTACGCGCTGACCGTCGAGAGCTTCGAGCGCGGCGTCAGCGTCGAGCAGGCGCAGGTCGAGCGCGCCAACCGCATCCGCGCCCGCGTCGCCACCGCCATCGGCGCCGCCGGCGGCGTCACGGTCCAACGCTTCCTCGCCGATCTCCCCGATCGCTACTTCCTCACCACGCCGGAAGAAGACATCCCGCAGCACTTCGAGCTGGTACGGCGCTTCGGTGAGGAGCCGCTGGTCACCGCCGTGCAGCACTTTCCGGAGCGCGAGTTCAGCGAGTTCACCGTCGTCACCCGCGACGAGCCCGGCCTCTTCGCCCGTCTGACCGGGGTGCTGCGCGCCAACGGCATGAACATCGGCGCGGCCCGCATCGCCACCGGCGGCAGCGGCATGGTGGTCGACGTGTTCCGCGTCACCCATCTCGACGGCGCCCTGATCGCGCGCGACGACGAGCGCTGGGAGCGCATCCAGATGCAGGTCGGCAAGGTGCTCGCCGGCCAGCTCGACGTCGAGCAGCTCGTCGCCCAGGCCGGCAAGCCGTCGGTCCTCGGCGAGAAGGTCGTGCCGCGCCTGCCGAGCAAGGTGGAGATCGACAACCAGGTGTCGCACGACTTCACCGTCATCGACGTCTTCACCCTCGACCGCGTCGGCGTGTTGTTCGCCATCGCCAACGCGCTCTACCACCTCGGCCTGTCGATCCATCTGGCCAAGATCACCACCAGCGTCGATCGCGTGCTCGACGTCTTCTACGTCACCGACCAGGACGGCCGGAAGATCGACGACCCCGCCCGCCTGGCGCTGATCGGCGATACGGTGCGCGAGGAGATCGCGCCGCTGGTGGCGCCGCCGCTCGAGCGCGCCGCCGCCGGGTGAGCGAGCCGACAGCGGGCGAAGGCGCACGATGGACGCGGCAGTCGATCGCTACCTGACCTTCCTGGCGGCGGAGCGCCGCGTCTCGCCGCACACGCTGGCCGCCTACGGGCGCGACTGCGCCGCGCTGGTGCAGTGTCTCGAGCGGCAGGACGTGCGCCAGCCGACCGCCGTGCTGCCCGGCCACATCGTCAACTTCCTCGCCGCCGAGCAGGCGCGCGGCCTCTCGGCGCGCAGCCGGGCGCGCGCCCTGGCCGCCGTGCGCGGCCTGTTCGCGTTCCTGGTGCGCGAGGGCGTGCTCACCCAGGACCCGAGCCGCGAGCTGCGCCGCCCGCGCCTCGGGCGCAAGCTGCCGCAGAGCCTCGGCCGCGCCAGCGTCGAGCGGCTACTGGCCGCGGACAGCACCGATCCGCTGGTGCTGCGCGACGTGGCGATGATCGAGCTGATCTACGCCGCCGGCCTGCGGGTTTCCGAGTTGGTCGGCATCACCATCGCCCAGGTCAAGCTCGAGGCCGGCTATCTCACGGTGGTCGGCAAGGGCCGTAAGGAACGCGCCGTGCCGATCGGCCGCCCGGCCCGCACCCGGCTGCTCGCCTATCTCAAGGACGTGCGCCCGCAGCTCCTCGGCCGCCGGCTGAGCCCGCACCTCTTCGTCACCCGCGCCGGCCACCCGATGACCCGCGAGGGCTTCGCCCGCCGCCTGCGCCGCCGCGCCCTGCAGACCGACGTGCGCGAGCACCTGAGCCCGCACACGCTGCGCCACGCCTTCGCCACCCACCTGGTCGAGGGGGGCGCCGACCTGCGCGTCGTGCAGACCATGCTCGGACACGCGGACATCGCGACGACGGAGATTTACACGCACGTGGCGCGGGAGAGGCTGCGGGAGGTGCACCGGAAGTTCCACCCGCGCGGTTGAGGAAGATCCATCCCATTCAGGGCAAGGGCTAGGGCAAGGGCAAGGGCTAGGGCTAGGG
>JBOHWA010000780.1:0-2164 GCA_050735855.1 Binatia bacterium | reverse complement strand
CCCGGTCGCGCCGGCGGCGCCCGGCGCGACCGATCCGTTCAAGCAGGAACGCGACTCGACCGTGACCCGGACCGCGGCCGGCCGCTGCGACCTCGGCCTCGCGTGCGATCCGGACAACGACATGTGTCCGGCCGGCGCGTCCTGCGAGGACGATCGCTGCGATGTCGACGTCGGCCGCTGTCTGGTGCACCGCGCCATCGGCTGCGCGACCGATGCCGCGTGCCAGCGCTGCATCGCGCGCCAACCCGCCACGTGTCTGGAGGACGACGACTGTGCGGCCGGTGCGACCTGTCAGGACGAGATCGTCACCGCCGTGAGCGCCGCCTCGGACGAGGACCAGGACGGCACCCCCGACGAGCAGGACAACTGCCCGCTGCTGCCCAATCCCTCACAGGCGGACGGCGACGGCGACGGCCTCGGCGACGCCTGCGACGTCAACCAGTTCCTCGGCGCAGCGAAGCTCACGTTCAAGAGCGGTCCCGATATGGCCAAGCGCAAGCTGGTGCTGGTGGCGAAGGACCGCGCCGTGCTCGTCCCCGCCGCCGGCGGCAGCGCCGATCCGACGCTGCTCACCAACCCCGAGCCGCAGGTCACGGTCTGCAACAGCACCTGCTCGGAGAGCGTGACGCTGCCGCTGCCGCACGCCGGCTGGCAAGGGCTCGGCAATCCGCCCGGCAGCAAGGGCTACAAGTTCTCCGGCAGCGGCACCTGCAGCAAGGCGATCCTCAAGCCGGGCAAGCTGCTCAAAGTGGTCTGCAAGGGCGCCGGGATCACCTACTCGCTCGACGAGCCGAGTCAGGGCAGCGTCGGCGTGCAGCTGCGGATCGGCCCCGCCCCGGCTCCCGCGGCGAGCTACTGCCTCGACTTTACCCCCCCGGCCGTCAGCACTGACGAGCCCGGCCTCTTCAAGGCGAAGGGCGCCATCCCACCGGGCAGCTGCCCGGTGCCGTGAGGCGTCTGCCGGGCTCCGCGCCTTCGCGTTGACGCGGCTGCTCTTCTCGTCGCGCCTGCTAAACGACGCCGTCGGCGCGCAGCCGTTCGATCGCATCGTCGTCATAGCCCAGGCCGCGCAGCACGTCAGCGCTGTGCTGGCCGAACAGCGGTGGCGGCGTGCGGATCGATGCCGGCGTCTCCGACAGACGGATCGGGTTGCCGATCGTGCGCTGGCCGTCTCGTTCGATGACCATGCCGCGATGGCGCAGCTGCGGGTCGGCGTAGACGTCGTCGACGTCGTTGACCGGGCCGAAGCAGATCTCCACCTCGCCGAGCTCGGCCATCCATTCGGCCAGCGTCTTGGCACGGAATGCGTCGCGGAAGAAGGCCAGCATCTCGGCCCGCGCCGACTCGTCCCACTGTTTCTCGACGTAGTCCTCGCGCCCGAAGTGGCGGCACAGGCGGGCCCAGAAGAACGACTCGTAGGCGCCGACGGTGACGTAGCGGCCGTCGCGCGTCTCGTACACCGCGTAGCAGGGGTAGCGGCCGGTGAGCTGCGCGGTGCCGCGCTGCGGGTGCTGGCCGAGCATGTGGAGCAGCAGGTGGTAGACGTTCCACATCACCGCGCCGTCGAGCATGGCGATGTCGACCATCTGGCCGCGGCCGCTGGTCTGGCGCGCGACCACGGCGGAGAGGATGCCGATCGCCGCCATCAGCGCGCCACCGCCGATGTCGGCGATCTGCACGCCGGGGATGACCGGCGGCCCCTCGGCGCCGCCGATGAAGTTGAGCACGCCGCCGAAGCCCAGGTAGTTGACGTCGTGGCCGACGCGATCGCGGTACGGCCCGTCCTGCCCGTAGCCCGAGATGGCGCAGTAGATCAGCCGCGGGTTGCGCGCGCTGAGCGTCGCATAGTCAATGCCGAGGCGCTGGGTGACGCCGGGGCGAAAGCCTTCCAGGACGACGTCCGCTTCGTCGACCAGGCGCAGGAAGATCTCGCGGCCCGCGGCGCTCTTGAGGTTGAGCGTCATGCTGCGCTTGTTGCGGCCGAGAAACGGGATGCCCATGCCGAACGGATCGGTCGGGTTGGCGATGACCAACGTGTCCATGCCGAGGTCGGCGAGCACCGTCGAGCAGAACGGGCCGGGCAGCTGGCGGGACAGATCGAGCAGTCGGAGGTTGGCGAGCGGTGTCGTCATTGAATTCCCTGGAGGGCGCCGGGCCCTCGGCG
>JBOHWA010000779.1:0-11486 GCA_050735855.1 Binatia bacterium | reverse complement strand
CGGCGCCGGGCGCAGCGCGGTGCTCGAATGTCTGGCCGGCCAACGCCGGCGGCGCGGGGGCACCGTGGCGGCCAGCGCGGTGCCAAGGCTGGTTCCCGAAGACCGCGCCCGCAAGGGACTGGTGGCGGCGCTCAACCTGCGCGAGAACCTCTTTCTGCCGGCGCCGGGATGGCGCCTGCGCGCGATGGAGGAACGCCGCGGCACGGCACACTGGATCGGGCGTCTGGGGATCCGCGCCAGCGGCAGCGAGGCCGCGGTGGGCTCGCTCTCAGGCGGCAACCAGCAGAAGCTGCTGCTCGCCCGCGCCCTGCGCCACGCGCCGCGCATCCTGCTGCTCGACGAGCCGACGGCGGGGGTCGACGTCGGCGCCAAGGCGGAGATCCACGCGCTGGTGCGCGCGCTGGCGGCCGGCGGCGCGGCGGTGCTGCTCGCCTCCAGCGACCTGCCCGAGCTGCTCGAACTGTGCGATCGCATCATCGCCCTCTACCGCGGTGCGCCGGCGGGCGAGCTCAGTGCGGCACAGGCGACGGAGCCACGCCTCGCGGCGCTGATCACCGGCGTGCCGCCGGCCGGGCTCGACGCATGAGCCCGCGCCTGGTGCCCGGCTGGAGCGCGGCAGCGATTCTGCTGGTCGAGTTCGTCTTCTTCGCGGTCATCCTTTCGCGCCCGGACGGCGCCCAGACGTTCGCCAACCTGGACAACGTCGCACTCATCCTGAAGTACTCCGGCATCTACGGCATCGCGGCGATCGGCGCGGCGATGATCATCGGCGCCGGCGGCATCGACCTGGCGCCGGGGGCGGTGATCGCGCTCGCCTCGGTGGTCACCGGCGCGCTCTTCGTCGATGCCGCCTGGCCGCTGCCGGTGGCGATGCTGGCCGGGCTGGTGGTCGGCCTGGCGAGCGGCGGGTTGGCTGCCGCGCTGGTCGTGCTGGCGCGCCTGCCGCCGTTCATCGCCACGCTCGGGGTCATGGGCATCGCCCGCGGTCTCGCCTTTCTGATCACCGAGGGGCGTTTCTTCGATCTGTCGCGCTGGGTCGCCGCCGGCGCGGCGCCGCTCGGCGTGCCGCTCTCGGCCTGGCCGGGGCTACTGATGATCGGCCTGGCGGTGCTATTCCAGCTGGCGATGACGCAGACCGCGCTCGGCCGCCATGTGCTGGCGGTCGGCGGCAACGAAGCCGCGGCGCGCTATGCCGGCGTGCGCGTCGGCCGGGTGAAGGCGTTCGTCTACGTCACCGGCGGCGCCCTGGCGGCGCTGGCCGGCGTGGTGCTGGCGGTGGTGCAGGGGCAGGGCAAGGCGGATCTCGCCTCGGGCTACGAGCTCGACATCATCGCCGCCGCGGTGGTGGGTGGGGCGTCGCTCTCAGGCGGGCGCGCGTCGGTGGTCGGCGCCGTCCTCGGCGCCCTGATCTTCGGCGTGCTGCGCAACGGGCTGACGCAGATCCCCGGCGGCACCTTCGCCGACCGCCTGATCCTCGGCATCGCCGTACTGGTCATCGTGGTGATGGATCGCGTCGCGACACGGGAGGCGAGATGAGGCATCACGCGCACGGCAGGGCGGGCGCACTGGCGCTGTGCCTGGCGCTGCAACTCGGCTGCTCCGGACCGGCCGCGGACACCCCGCGCGTGCGCCGCTTCGCCATCATTCCCAAGGCGCTGCATATCCCGGTCTTCGAGTACGCGCGCATCGGCGCCGAGCGCGAGGCCAAGCGGCTCGGCGGCATCGAGGTGATCTGGCGCGGGCCGGAGAGCACGGATGAGATTCGCCAGAAGGAGATTCTCGAGTCGTTCATCGCCCAGCGGGTCGACGGCATCGCCATCTCGTGCCTGAACGGGGACCTGCTCACCGACGCGATCGATCGGGCGGTGGCGGCCGGCATCCCGGTGGTGACCTGGGATTCCGACGCCCCAAAGAGCAAGCGGCAGGCGTTCTATGGGGTCAACGACATCGAGGGCGGTCGGGCGCTGGGTGACGGCCTGGCCAAGCTGCTCGGCGGCGCCGGCGAGGTGGCGATCATCACCTCGCTCGGCGCCGACAATCTGCAGAAGCGCCGCGATGGGGCGCGCGCGGCGCTGGCGGGGTATCCGAACATTCGCGTCGTGGAAGAGTTCGACGTCAAGGACGACGCCGTGCGCGTCGCGGAGATCATCGCCTCGGCGAGCCAGCGCTATCCCGAGCTCGACGGCTGGCTCTCGGTCGGTGGCTGGCCGGTGTTCGTGCGCAATGCGCTCGATCCAGTCGATCCGGCGCGCACCAAGGTGGTCGCGTTCGACACCATCCCTCCCGCCCCCGATCTGCTGCGCGCCGGCAAGGTTCAGCTGCTGGTCGGGCAGAAGTACTTCGGTTGGGGCGAGGAATCCGTCAAGCTGCTCGACCAGATCACCACCGGGCACCCGCCGGCGGAGGTCTTCCACTACTCGGGCCTCGACCTGGTGACGCAAGACAACGTCGATGCGTACCTGGCGCAGTGGCAGCGCTGGGAGCAGGGCGGCTGAGGCGGCAGCGGGAGGCGATGTTGCCGAGCAGCGCCTGGAGGGCGCCGGTCCCTCGGCGCCGGGGGGGGCGGGGTGCCGGTCGCGAGCCCGGCGCCGAGGCACCGGCGCCCTCCAAACGGGCACCTCACCGGATTGGGGAGGTTCGAGCGAGGTAGCTGCCAATCGTTCCGAGCGCGGCGGGCTCGTCGGTGGGAATCGCGACGTCGGTGAAGACCCACCAGTCCTCCGGGAATACGATTTCCTCGCCCGGCTGAAGGGTGGTCAGGGGACTCAGCTGTTCGACTTCGAGGAACTCGGCGCTGGAGTAGACCTCGATCGTCGCGCCGCGATCGGGATAGGCGCCGCGGGCATCGTGTGGGAAGCGCTTCAGGTAGAGGGTGTGGTCGAGCAGGTAGGCGGCCCAGCCCTGGCTCGAGTCGACGCCGATCTTGCTCTCGTCGCTGCGCCGGCCGGGCGTCTGCGGCGCCGGCGCGACGGTGGACTGGTCGATCTGCACCAGCCGGTCACCGAAGCGGTAGCGTGGATCGGCCATTTCGGCGTAGCTCCACAGGATGAGGGTGCGGGTGGCGTCGAAGGCGTCGAGCGGCCCGACGTCGAGGGGGACGAAGGCACGCCCGCCGGGGCGCATGACCGACAGACTCCAGGCGGCGTAGGTCAGCGGGCGGTCGCCGACGTTGCGGATGTGCGACACCACCCGCAGCCGAGGGCTGCCGGCCTCGAGGAAAATCTCGACGATCTTCTGGATGCCGGCGGCGGGTTGCGGTGGGCCGGTGACGCGCAGCGTGTTGCCGTGCACCTCGGCGCGGCACGGCGCGTTGTCGAGCGCGTACGTCGTGGCGCGCTGCTCCGGCGCCACCCACAGGCGCCAGCCGCCGCGGAACATCCACTCCGGCTCGCCGTGTCCGCCGGCCTCGGCGGCGCGCACGTAGAGCAGATTGTCGCCGCCGGTGGCGCGCAGGTCGATGATGCGCGGGCCGACCGCCGTCACCACGCGGGCCTCGATCAGGCCGTTGGTCAGCCGGTAGGTATCTGGCCAGCCGCGGTAATCCTCGCGCGCGATCGTCACCGCCGACCCGGTCTCACCGGTCGTCGCGCGCGGTGCGCTGGCGAGCGCCATGACCAGGGCGAGGCACCCCATCGCTGACCACGGCGTTTCCCACACCGCCTGTCGATACACCGTGCCAGGGCCGTGGGTCGAGCCGTCGTGCCGGCGCGGCGCGCCTGGATGCCGCAGAGATACTGTGATGAGCAGCGCGCCAGCCTAAAATATCCGAGGCGTTCTCGCCGCTTGACGAGGGTGCTACATGAAACGCGCGGTTCTTGTGTTCGGGGGAGAGGGCAGCAGTGACCGCGGGGCGCAGACGGCCATTAGTTTGGTCCGGGGGGACCATGCCATCGCCGACGGTATTCATCGTCGACGACGACGCCGCTGTGCGCGCACTCGTCCGCGGCGTGGCGCAGTCGGTCGGTCTGGTCACCGAGAGCTTCGCCGGCGGCTCCGAGTTCCTCGGCGCCGTGGATGGCGAGCGGCCGGGCTGCGTGATGCTCGATCTGCGCCTGCCGGGCATGAGCGGCTTCGAGGTGTTGGCGGAGCTGCGCGGCCGTGACGTGCACATGCCGGCGATCGTGATGACCGGCTATGCCGACGTCGGTGTCGCGGTCAAGGCGATGCGCGCCGGTGCGCATGACTTCGTCGAGAAGCCGTTCGGCGGTCAGGCCATCCTGGAACGCATCCAGGCGGCGGTCGAGATCGACCGCCAACGGCGCCGCGCGACGGCCCGCTTCGCCGAGTTCACGATCCGCCTGATCCGCCTGACGCCGCGCGAGCGCGAAGTGCTCGGGCTGATCGTCGCCGGGCATACGAACAACGACATCGCGCACGAGCTGACGCTCAGCCGCAAGACGGTGGAGACGCACCGCGCCAACCTGATGGCCAAGACCGGCGTCGATTCGCTCGCCGAGCTCATCCGCTTCGGCCTGCAGGCCGGGGCGCTCGCCGAGCGCCAACGCAGCACCTGACCCCAGCCGCGCGCCGCGCCGCCCGGTGGGCGGGTGCAGCGAAAACGGGTTGACAGCGTCGTCGCGCGCGCACTAGCGTTCCGCTGTCGATCGCCGCGGGGGGGAACGCCGGAATCGACCGGTATCTGTGCCTGTTGCGGCGCTCGGGGAGGGTTGCTTCATGGGCTCAATCTCACGCCCGCGCCTGCTTCGGCTGATTCTCGCCGCGGCCGCCGCAGTGCTTCTGCCCAGCGCGGCGGCGCGCGCCGACGTCGATGTGAACGGTCCGTGGCGCGTGCTCGCCGAGACCGCCCCGTACTTCAATCCGGACCTGACCTGCATCGTCGACGTCGTGCAGACGGGCAGTGCCATCACGGTGACCGGCAATGCCTGCGCCGTGCCGATCGCCCTGAGCGGCACGATCGATCCGATGTCCGGCGCGATCAGCGTCAGCGGCCCCTCCGACCCGCTGCTCTGCCCGACGCTGGTCATCGTCGCCACGGCGACCCTGGCGAGCGACGCGTTCAGCGGCACCTTCAGCTGCAACGGCATCATCCCGGTGTCCGGTCCTTTCACCGCCGGGCTGTGCGCCAACGGAGCGCTCGACGCCGGCGAGGACTGCGACGACGGGAACCTCGGCGCGAACGACTGCTGCTCGGCAAGCTGCGGCTTCGAGCCGTCGACCTTCTCCTGCTTCGCCGACGGCACCGTGTGCACGATCGATCACTGCGACGGGGCTGGCAGCTGCGTGCCGCAGAACGGTCCGGCCGGAGTGCAGTGCGAGAACAATGGCAACTCCTGCAACGACTCCGTCTGCAATGCGAGCGGCGTGTGCACACACCCCAATGTTCCGGCCGGCACCGTCTGCTTTGCCGACTTCAATGGGTGCACCGATGACCTGTGCGATGGCGCGGGCAGCTGTCAGATCTCGAACAACAGCGCCGCGTGCAACGACTGGAACAGTTGCACGGTCGGCGATACCTGCGCCGCCGGCGCCTGCGTTCCCGGCACCGGGTTCGCGCCCGCCGGCATCGCCTGCGACACCGATCTCGACCTCTGTACGATCGATCAGTGCGATGGCGTCGGTGGCTGCCAGAACGTGGAGTGCTCGCTCTGCTGTGGCGGGCCCGGCTGCCAGGAACAGATCGGCACCTGCGCGCACCCTGTTCTACCGGTTGCGACGTTGCAGTTGCGCCACCGCGACGCCGATGCGGAGAAGGACAAGCTGCTGTTCAAATGGAGATCCGGTGCGGCGACCGCGGTGGCTGATTTCGGCGATCCGACCGGCGCGACGAAATACGAGCTGTGCATCTTCGACTCCGGCCTGCCGCAGGCCCACCTGCAGTTTCAGGCCAGCGCGCCGGCCGGCGGCACCTGTGACGGCAAGCCGTGCTGGCGCGCCAAGGGTTCGTCGGGCTTCGCCTACAAGGACAAGGGGCTCGCGCCGGGCGGTCTGGAGCGCATCCGGCTCAA
This sequence comes from Binatia bacterium, assembly GCA_050735855.1. Taxonomy (GTDB): domain Bacteria; phylum Desulfobacterota; class Binatia; order HRBIN30; family CADEER01; genus JBOHWA01. The sequence goes on along the minus strand of JBOHWA010000779.1, from coordinate 5,520 downwards.
GGCCGGCGGCGACGGCGAGGCACAGATCCTGGTCAAAGGCCGGGGGGAGAATCTCCAACTCGTCAGTCCGTACTTCTACGATGAGCCGCTGTTCGTGCAGCTGCGCGCCAGCAACGGCAAATGCTGGCAGGCAGATTTCGCCACCGCGCTGCGTCCCAACGCCAGTCTCAAGGCGAAGAACGGCCAGTAGCCACCGCCTTCCCGACGCCGACAGGACGGTAGCGGACGCGGCTGACGCTTGCCGTGTGCGGCGCGGCCGCGTATTGCAGGACGCCGGTCGGGGAGCTGGGTGAAGAGGATCGCAGTTGCGCTCGCCTTGGCGGCGGTGGTGGTCGCCGGCGTGGTTGTTTGGCGGGCGCTCAACGTACACTCGCGCCAGATCGACGTCGCGCCGGCCCAGCCGCTGACCGTCGACGTCGAGCGCGCCGCGGCCGGGTTGGCCGAGGCGGTGCGCTTCGAGACGATCTCGCACCAGGACCCGGCCGCCTTCGACGCGGCGCCCTTCGTCGGCCTGCGCCGTTTCCTGGAGGCGCGCTTCCCGCGTGTCCATGCGGCGCTGCGGCGCGAGACGGTCAACGACCACAGCCTGCTCTATGCCTGGCCGGGCACCACTGACGGGGCGCCGATTCTGCTGCTGGCGCATCTCGATGTCGTTCCGGTAGAGGCCGGCAGCGAAGCGGGCTGGGTGCAGCCACCCTTCGGCGGGATCATCGCCGACGGCTACATCTGGGGCCGCGGGACGCTCGACGACAAGGGCAGCGCCCTGGCCATCCTCGAAGCCGCGGAGCTGCTGCTCGCGGCCGGCGTGCAACCGCCGCGCACCCTGTACTTCGCCTTCGGTCACGACGAGGAGGTGTCGGGACACCAGGGCGCCAAGGCGATCGCGGCACTGCTGGCCGAGCGCGGTATCGCGCCCGCGCTGGTGCTCGACGAAGGGGGCGCCATTCTCGAGGGGCTGGTCCCGGGCGTCGACGCGCCGGTGGCATCGATCGGCATGGCCGAGAAGGGCTACGTCAGCGTCGAACTGGTCGTGCACGGGGCCGGCGGCCATTCCTCGATCCCGCCGCGGCACACCGCCATCGGCGTGCTCAGCGCCGCCATCGAGCGGCTCGAAGACGACCAGATGCCGGCCAACCTCAACGCGGCCATGGGCAAGAGCTTCGACTTCCTCGGTCCGGAGATGGATTTCGCCCCGCGGCTGGTGCTCGCCAACCTGTGGCTCTTCGGCCCGCTGGTGGAGTGGCAGATGTCGGCCAGCGCCCAGACCAACGCCCCCATCCGCACGACGACGGCCGTCACGGTGTTCCAGAGCGGCGTCAAGGACAACGTCCTGCCGAGCTCGGCCCGCGCCGTGGTCAACTTCCGCATCCTGCCGGGCGACACCGTGGCCAGCGTCCTCGAGCACGTGCGGCGAACGGCGGACGACCCGGCCGTGCAGATCAGTGTCCTGGGCGAGGGCAACGACCCGTCGCCGGTCTCGGATGTCGATTCCGCCGCCTTCGAACACGTCGCCCGTACCGTCCGCGCCACGTTTCCGGGCGTCCTGGTCACCCCGTTTCTGGTCCTCGGCGCCACCGACGCCCGCCACTACACGGCCCTGAGCCCGCATATCTTCCGCTTCGCCCCCAGCCGCATGCGGCCCGAAGACCTCGCCCGTGTCCATGGCACCAACGAGCGCATCGGGGTGCAGGGCTATGCGGACATGATCCGCTTCTACGCCGAACTGATGCGCGCCCCGTTCCCCCGTCTTGCGACGGCCGATGCGCGTTGATATGAAGACTCATTTCGGGAGTCCAATCATGCAAGAAGGCATTCACCCTGGGTACGAGAAGGCCACCGCGCTCTGCGCCTGTGGCAACACCTTCGAGACCGGCTCGACGAAAAAGGAGCTGCACGTCGACATCTGCTCGGCCTGCCATCCCTTCTTCACCGGCAAGCAGAAGCTGATGGACACCGCCGGCCGCGTCGAACGCTTCCGCCGCAAGTACGGCTACAAGCAAGAGTCCGAGAAGTAGCAACCCGCGCGCGGCTTCGGGCCCGGCGCCGGCAGCGATGGAAGGGCGAGGGGGGATCTCCCCCGCGCCCTTTTTTTTCCCCCGCGCTGCGCCAGGGGGGCCGCGGCGAGGGGCAGGCTGAGCCATGTTGGACAAGCTGGCGGACGTCGAGCGGCGCTACATCGATCTCGAGGAGCGGCTGATCGACCCCTCGGTGATGGGCAGCCGCAAGGACTTCGCCCGCTTGGCCAAGGAGCGCGCCGACCTCGAGCCGATCGTCGCCACCTACCGCGACTGGAGGAAGCTGCAGCAGGACATCGACGGGCACCGCGTGCTGCTCGAGTCGGCCGACGCCGACATGCGCGAGCTGGTCAAGGAAGAGCTGCCGGCCCTGCGCACCCAGGCCGACGCGCTCGAGGAGCGGCTCAAGCTGCTGCTGCTGCCGAAGGACCCGAACGACGACCGCAACGTGGTGCTCGAGATCCGCGCCGGTACCGGCGGCGACGAGGCGAGCCTGTTCGCCGCCGAGCTCTACCGCATGTACACGCGCTACGGCGAGGGGCTCGGTTGGCGGGTCGAGGTGCTGAGCGCCAACGCCACCGGCCTCGGCGGCTTCAAGGAGATCATCGCGCTGATCGAAGGGCAGGGCGCCTTCAGCCGGCTCAAGTTCGAGGGCGGCGTGCACCGGGTCCAGCGCGTGCCGGTCACCGAGGGCTCGGGCCGCATCCATACCTCGGCGGTGACGGTCGCGGTGCTGCCGGAGGCCGAGGACGTCGAGGTGGACATCGACGAGGCCAAGGAGCTGCGCATCGACGTCTATCGCTCCTCGGGTCCCGGCGGACAGAGCGTCAACACCACCGATTCCGCCGTGCGCGTCACCCACCTGCCGACCGGCCTGGTGGTGAGCTGCCAGGATGAGAAATCGCAGCACAAGAACAAGGCCAAGGCGCTGAAGATCCTGCGCGCCCGCCTGCTCGAGCGCGCCCAGGCGGAGCAGCACGCGGCCGAGGCGCAGCACCGCCGCTCGATGGTCGGCAGCGGCGACCGTTCCGAGCGCGTGCGGACGTACAACTTCCCGCAGGGCCGCATCACCGACCACCGCATCAACCTGACGCTGTACAACCTCGACCGCGTCATCGACGGCGATATCGGCCCGCTGATCGACGCGCTGATCACGCATCACCAGGCCGAGCTGCTGCAGGACGCGACCTGATGGACGCGGCCCTGGCTCGGCCGACGATCGCCGACCGGCTGCGCGCTGCCACCGAGCAGCTGTCCGCCGCCGGCATCGACACGGCGCGCCTCGATGCGGAGGTGCTGCTCGCCGCCGTGCTCGGTCTCGACCGCACCGCGCTGTATGTGCGCCTGCGCGATCCGATCGACGACGCCACGGACGAGCGCTTCGTGCTGGCGATCGAGCGCCGCGCGCGGCGCCAGCCGGTGGCCTACATCACCGGCGTGCAGGAGTTCTGGTCGCTGCCGTTCGCCGTCACCCCGGCGGTGCTCGTCCCGCGCCCCGAGACCGAGCGCATCGTCGAGATCATCTGCGCCCGCGCGCGCCCTTCGACAAGCTCAGGGCGAACGGAGGCATGCGGCCCGCCGAGCTCCAACGCTGCCGTTCGCCCTGAGCCTGTCGAAGGGCCGCCGCTGACCATCTGTGATGTCGGCACGGGCAGCGGGTGTATCGCGGTGGCGTTGGCCAAGACCTTGCCTGAGATTCGCGTGACCGGGCTCGATGTCTCGGCCGATGCGGTTGAGATCGCCCGCCGCAACGCCGCCACGCATGGCGTCGACGACCGTCTCGAGCTCGTGGTGAGTGATCTGTTCGCCGCGCTGCCACCTGAGCGCCGCTTCGACGTGATCGCCAGCAACCCGCCGTACCTCGCCCCCGACGATCCAATCTCGCCCGAGGTGCAGTTCGAGCCGCGGGGCGCCCTGTGGGCGGGTGGCGACGGCCTGGCGGTGATTCGCCGACTGCTGGCGCAGGCTCCGCTGCGGCTCGCGGCCGACGGCTGGCTGGTGATGGAAATCGGCGCGGGGCAGGCCGAGGCGGTGGCGGATCTGGCGCGCGCGGCCGGCTTGCGCCATGTGTCGATCGAGGCGGATCTGGCGGGCTTGCCGCGCGTCCTGGTCGCGCGGCGCGGCTGACGGGACGGGGAGAGGGCCATGGACATCATCGAGGTGCGCGGCGGGCGCCGGCTGCAGGGCGAGGTCAGCGTCGCCGGTGCCAAGAACGCGGCGCTGCCGATCCTGTTCGCGACGCTGTTGACCGATCGGCCGTGCACCCTGCGCGGCCTGCCCGACGTGGTCGACGTGCGCACCACGCTGCGCCTGCTCGAGGATCTCGGCGCGCGCGTCGAGCGCGGTGCCGACGCGGTCACCATCGACGCCGCCGGGGTGCACCGGCACGAGGCGTCGTACGACCTGGTCAAGACCATGCGCGCCTCGTTCCTCGTCCTCGGCCCGCTGCTGGCGCGCTTCGGCCGCGCGCGCGTCTCGCAGCCGGGCGGCTGCGCCATCGGCGGCCGGCCGGTCAACCTGCATGTGCACGGCCTGCGCGAGCTCGGCGCCACCATCGACCTGGTGCACGGCTACACCGAGGCACGCGCCGAGCGGCTGCGCGGCAACCGCATCCACCTCGACATGCCGTCGGTCGGCGCCACCGAGCACCTGCTGATGGTCGCCGCCGTCGCCGAGGGCGAGACGACGATCGAGAACGCGGCCTGCGAGCCCGAGGTCGTCGACCTCGCCGAGGCGCTGATTGCCATGGGCGCGCGCATCAGCGGCGCCGGCGAGTCGATCATCCGCATCGCGGGCGTCACCGCGCTCGGCGGGCTCGACTACCGCATCGTCCCCGACCGCATCGAGGCGGGCACCTTTCTGATGGCCGCCGCCATCACCGGCGGCGACGTGCTGGTGCGCAACGCGCGTGCCGATCACCTGCACGCCGTCATCGGCAAGCTGCGCGAAGCCGGCGCCGAGGTCAGCGAAGAGGCTCCGGCCGGCGTGCGCGTGCGGGCCGCGCAGCGGCTGCGCGGCGTCGACTTCAAGACCCTGCCCTATCCCGGGTTCCCGACCGATCTACAGGCGCAGATGATGGCGGCGATGTGCGTCGCCGACGGCACCAGCGTCATCTCGGAGACCATCTTCGAGAACCGCTTCATGCACGCCCAGGAGCTCATCCGCCTCGGCGCCGACATCACGCTCGAGGGGCACAACGCCGTCGTGCGCGGCGTCCCCCAACTGAGCGGCGCGCCGGTGATGGCGACCGATCTGCGCGCCAGCGTCTCGCTGATCCTCGCCGGCCTGGCGGCGCAGCACACCACCGAGCTGCGCCGCGTCTACCACCTCGACCGCGGCTACGAGCACATCGAACAGAAGCTCTCGCAGCTCGGCGCCGACGTGCGGCGGGTGAAGGGGGCGCGCGGATGACGCCCGTGGTGCCGATCCTGCGCACCGCCGACGCCGGCTTCGCGCGCGCCTTCGCCCGTCTGCGCGCCGTGCGCGCGGCCGACGTGAACCGCGC
>JBOHWA010000778.1:0-2866 GCA_050735855.1 Binatia bacterium | reverse complement strand
CCGCGACGGCGCGCGGCCGCGACGCGCTCATCACGCCGCGTCCCACTGCGCCGCGCTCAGCGAGCACCCGCGCACCTCGGCCCCCGGGGCGCGGCCGAGCAGGTGGAAGCCCTCGTCCAGCGCGGTGCCGAGATCCTCGCTGAGCACCGCCATGGCGCTGCCGGCGTTGGCCAGATCGACGTGACAGAGCACACCGCGGGCGCCGGGCGGGCACGGCGCGAGCGTGTCGACGTCGAGCACACGCGTGCGCAGCCAGTGCGGCGTCAGGAGGCGGCGCGGGCGGTGGCGACCCGCCAGGCGGTCGGCGATGACGCTGTCATAGGACTGGCTCGACAGCTCCGCCATGCCGTACTCGTTGACGCAGAAGTAGCCCGGCACGGCGAAGGCGCCCCACAGCGCGTGCAGCAGGCCGTTGCGCGACAGGCGGCGCGGCGCGCCCTTGTCGCCGCCGGTATCCATCACGCGGCTGCCGTGCGGCAGACGGAAGGCGAGCCCACGTTCGCGTAGGACGTCGAGGACCCGGATCAGCGCCCCGGTGGTGGTCAGCAGGGCGAGGGGGTGTCCGTCGCGTTCGGAGCCGCGCAGCTGTTCGATCAGCGCCTCGATCTCCACACCGGTCGGCGCGGCGACGCAGCGACTCCCCGCTGCGGCGAAGCGCGCCATAGCCCAGTCGACCATCTGACAGAGGGACGAGTCGGGCAGGTCGGCAGCGGCTGGAATCAGCGACACCAGCCGCATGCGTTCCACGTCGGGGAAGAGGAAGCGTCGCAGGCCGCCCAGCGCCGAGCGCTCGTAGAGCCGCAGATCGGGCAGAAAATGCTGCGAGCGGTCGCCCTCCCCCTGCGTCGTGCCGCTCGAGCGGAAGGTGCGCAGCGGCGGTCCGCAGCACAGGGCGGCGGACTTGAAGGCGACGATCGGCACCGGCGGGATGTGGCGCCAATCCGCCACCGAGGCAGGCGTGCGGGCGCGCCCGAGACAGAAGCGGCGATAGGGCTCGCACGCGTCGAATTGGTGCGCGAAGACCGCCAGCGCCAGATCCTCGAAAGAGCCCGCGGCCGGGTCGTCGACAAAGGCCAGGACGCGCTCGTAGAGCGGGGGCACCGGCGGACGGTAGCATGCCCTCCGCGACCGGCAAACGCAGTGCGGCCGCGCACAAGCGTGAGCGGATACCCATATTTGCTGCGAATTCGACGCAAACGCCTGAAGCCGCTTGAGATCTGCCGGGCCGTCGCCAGTCCCGCGCGCTCGGCATGTCGCCCGGCCTTCGGTCGCCGATCGAGTCCTCCGGCTCGGGGAGATGGTCTTCGAACGCGATCGTTTCGCGGCGTGCGGGTCGGTGCGCCGCACGGACAGAATTTCAGGAACCCGCAGCCCTGATGCTGGCGCCCGCGCCGCAAGCCGCGACGGGCTGGATGTTGCAATGCGCGCATATCGCGAGCCGGTGATCCGTGGCGCTGAGCCGGCGAACACCCACGGTTGCCCCCGTTGGTCAGGCTGGCTACAGCGCGCGTCGAGGCTTGGGCTCCTCCACGTACGCGACGGCGGTGTCCTCGCGCAGCGCCTTCACCGACGCACGGTGGGCCTTCGACCCTCGCGCGCACGGCAGCCGCACGGTCACCAGGCCGGCACTGGCGCCGCTGCGAAGGCCGGGGAAGACCTCCTCCGTCGAGGCCGACGGCGCCACGACATCGAGCAGCCGGCTCACGTGGGCTGCCGGGTCTTTTGCGCGCTTCAAGTCGATTTTGACGATGAGTTCCACAGCCTCCGTGTCCCGCGATTGCGCCCTGCTCACGCGAGGGCCTTCTGGCAGTTGAGGCGGCCGGCGCCGTAGGCACGGCTGCCTTTCTTCGCGCCCGCCACGCGGTCGGTCGACGCGGCGAGCCGCTTGATCACCTGCGCAGGGGTTGTGCCCGGATACTTGGCCAGGATGAGCGCCGCGGCCCCCGCGACATGTGGCGTGGCCATCGACGTGCCATCCCACGAGTCGTAGCTGCGCGCGCCGTCGTCGTACTTGTACGTGGGCGTCGTCGACAGAATGCTCACGCCGGGGGCTACGAGATCGATGTGGCGGCCGGTGTTTGAGAAGCCAGCGCGCTTGTCGAGCTGATCGGTGGCGCCAACGGCGCACACCTCGGGCATGGCCGCCGGATACTCGACCGGGTTGCCCTCCTCGTACTCATTGCCCATGGCCGCGACGACGACCACCCCTGCGTCGATGACATCGCGCAGAATGTCGATCTCTGCCGAATCCTTCTCGCCGCCCAGGCTCAGGTTGAGGACCTGTGCCCGGCCGATGACGTAGCGCAGCGCCCGGTAGTACGCCGTGGCCTCGAAGTCGCCGTCGTCTCTCGGCAGCGCCTTCAGCGCCAGGATGCGAGCGGCGCACACGCCGGCGATGCCCAGACCGTTGCCGGCCCCGGCGGCGATGATGCCGGCCACGTGCGTGCCGTGGCCGACGTAGTCCTTGTCCGACTCGGGCAGGAAGTTCTTGTACGCCGCAATCACCGAGGCGAGATCGGGATGGCCAGTATCAATGCCGCTGTCCACGACGGCCACGGTGAGGTTCGACGCATCGCAGAAGCCACGGGCCGAGCTTGCGTGCCCAAGCCGAATAGCGCCGTGCGCCCACTGGCGCGAGGCCAGCGGATCGGGCTGGCCGACTCGCGCGCGCCGCGCGAAGAGCGATCGTGTCGGCGGCACGAATGCGTACTCCACGCCACGCATGCCGGACACGTGGCTGGCGAGGCGCGTGGGGTTGGTGCCGCGACTCACGCGGATCTCGACGATGCCCGACGACCGCTCCCCGCCGGCCCGGCGCGCGCCCCGACCCGGCGCCGCACCGGCCCCGCCGGCCAGCGTCGCACGC
>JBOHWA010000777.1:0-2865 GCA_050735855.1 Binatia bacterium | reverse complement strand
GCCCCACGCCCGGCGCCCTCCAGCGCACCTGCCCGTGCGGGCGCTGTCTCACGTCAGCGGGATGGTGAACCAGAAGGTGCTGCCGCGGCCGGGCTCGCTCTCGGCGCCGATGGCACCGCCCATCTGTTCGACCAGGCGTTTGCAGATCGCCAGGCCGAGGCCGGTGCCGCCGTGTGAGCGGGTCGTCGCGGCAGCCTGGGCGAAGGGCTGGAAGAGGCGCGCCATCTCGGCGGGAACGATGCCGACGCCGGTGTCGGCGATGGTGACGCGCAGCGCCGGCGGGGCGTTGCCGTGGTCGAGCTCGATGCGCACGGTCACCCGCCCGGCGTCGGTGAACTTCACCGCGTTGCCGACCAGGTTGACCAGCACCTGGCGCAGGCGATCGGGGTCGGCGACGATCGCTTCGGGGACGCCCTCGCCGATCTCCTCGATCAGCCGCACCGGCTTGGCGGCCGCCTCGCGGCCGAGCGGCTCGAGGGTTGAGCCGAGCCAGGCGCGCAGCAGGAAGCGGCGCGGCGCCAGATCGACCACGCCGGCATCCATCTTGGAGAAATCGAGCAGATCGTTGAGCAGCGCGTGCAGCTGGCCGGCGGCGCGCTTGATCGTCTCGACCAGCTCGCGCTGATCGGCGGTCACCGCGGTGTCGAGCGCCATGTCCGCCATGCCGAAGATGATGTTGACCGGGGTGCGCAGATCGTGGCTGACGCTGGCGACGAAGTCGCGCCGTGCGTGGCTGGCCGCTTCCGCCGCCTCTTTCGCCGCCGTGAGCTCGCGCTCGATGCGGGTGCGCTGGCTGATGTCGCGCGCCGTGCCGACGATGCCGCGGATGGCCGGGTCGTCGACCAGGTTGGTGCCGGTCGCCTCGAGATCGATCCAGCGGCCGTCGGCATGCCGGGCGCGGTAGCAGACGCTGACCGTCTTGCCCGGTCGGCTCATCGCGCTGGCGAGCGCCGCGACGTTCGCCGCGCGGTCGTCGGGGTGGATGAACTCCTGCACGTTGCGACCGACCACCGCCGACGGCGGGTAGCCGAGGATGGTCTCGATCGACGGGCTGACGTAGCGCAGCACCCCGCTGCCCTCGTCGAGAAAGATCAGATCGGTGGCGTTGTGCACCACGGCGCGAAAGCGCTCCTCGCTTTCGCGCAAGCTCTCCTGGGTCAGGAACAGGCTGCGGCGCGAGCGGTCGGTCATCACCGCCGCCGCGACGGACAACCCCGCCAGCGAGATCATGCCGCTCAGCAGGATGCCGCTGTTGACCGAGGCGCTGACCGTGGTCAGCAGGCCCCCCGCGAGCCCGGCGCACGCGGCCAGGCCGACGACGAGCTGCGGCCATCCGCCCCAGGGGAAGGCGGCGAGGAAGCCGATCATCAGGTAGAGGTTGCCGAGCGCCAACACTTCGGCTTCGCCGCGGACGGCGACGTGATAGAAGGAGGTGTTGGTGATCAGCCCGACGCCGAGCAACAGGGTCACGACCAGACAGCGCGTCGGCGACGCCGTCGGCGAGCGCGTGATCGCCACCGCCAGCGCACACCAGAACGCCCCGACCAGATAGATGCCGAGATAGGCGCGCCAGCGGTCGGGGTACATGCCGACCTCGAAGATCGCCACCACCGCGTAGGTGACGAGGAACATCACCGCCGCCCACGGCAGCTGGGCGCAGACCGTGGCGGCGGTTTGTCGGTCGTAGGTCCGCCACAGCGCGGTGATCGCCTCGGACCCAGGGTCGAGCGCCGCCCCGGCGCGCAGGTGCAGCGGCCCCGCGCCGAGGACGCGAGGATCGGACAGTCGCATCGAAATGCCACGCATCACGCCACACACCCGGCGCCGGAGACCGTCTGCCCCGCCCCCAACCGCGCCGCTGCGGAAGGTAGCATGCGTCCGCCGGACCGAACACCGCGATTTGCGCCCGATCAGAGCGCACAGCGCGGCTTGGAGGGCGCACCGTGAGATTGCCGCCGGCACGGGGCGTGGTCGGCCCCGATGCGCCGGCACGGGGGACCGGCATGGGGTGATGTTGCGCGGCCGAGCGCTCAGGTATCCTGGCCCGCAGCCACGCCCACACTCAACCGGCTTTGCCCAAAAAAGACAGAAGTCGACCACGGATTGCGCGGCTTGACGGATTTCACGGAGGGGACCAGAAATTTCCGCGTAATCGGCTCGTATCCGCGCAATCCGTGGTTCGCCTTTCCTTTCTGGGCAAAGCGCCCTCAACCGCAAGGAGGCTCCCTTATGCAGCGACTGTTTCTCGGCCCGCTTCTCGCCACCGCGCTGATCGTCCCCAGCCTGACCGCCGCATCCACCTGGAACATCGACTCCGCCCACAGCAGCGCGCAGTTCGCGGTGCGCCACCTGATGGTGTCGACCGTGCGCGGCAACCTCGGCACGGTCAGCGGCGTGGTCACCCTCGACGAGAGCGACATCACCAAGTCGACGGTCGAGGCGACCATCGACGCCGCCGGCATCGACACCCGCGACGCCAAGCGCGACGACCATCTGCGCTCGCCCGACTTCCTCGACACGGCGAAGTACCCGACGATCACGTTCAAGTCGACCAAGGTCGAGCAGGTCACCCCGACCTCCTACAAGGTGACCGGCGACCTCTCCATGCACGGGGTCACCAAACCGGTCGTCCTCACCGTCGAAGGCTCGCCCAAGCCGATCGCCGATCCCTTCGGCAAGACCCGCATGGGCGGCTCGGCGACCACCACGATCACGCGCCAGGACTTCGGCATCAACTGGAGCAAAAGCCTCGACGGCGGCGGTCTGGTGGTCGGCAATGACGTCGATGTCACGATCGACCTCGAGGTGACGCAGCAGAAGTGACCCGTGGAGGGCGCCGGGCCCTCGGCGCCGGGGGGGCAGGGG
>JBOHWA010000776.1:0-6323 GCA_050735855.1 Binatia bacterium | reverse complement strand
CGGCGCCGAGGGCCCGGCGCCCTCCACGGCCGTCGCGGTTTGCGCGGCATCGTGTCGCACGGTTAAGGGCAGCGGCGATGTCGGAGGCGCCGAGCGAGCGCGCGGCGCCGCCGTTCCCGGGCTGGGCGGCGGTGGGCGCAGCGATACGATTCCTCACGCCGGCGGGCGCGCCGGGGCGGGTCGATGCGTCGGCGGTGTACTATCCGCTGGTCGGGCTGGTGATCGGAGCCGTGTGGCTGGTGACGGATCGACTGGTCAGCCCGCTGGCCGGGCAGTCGCTGGCCAGTGTCGCGGTCGTCCTGGTCGGGATCGGTCTGACCGGAGGGCGGGCGCTGCTCGCGCTCGGGCGGGCGCTGCTCGGCCGCTTCGGTGGGTCGACGGCGGCCGTCTATGTGGCGGCCGGCTTGCTGGCGGGGCTGGAGATCGGATTGGTCGAGGCGCTCGGGCGCTACCGTCCGGTCGGGCTGCTCTTTGCGCCGCTGCTCGGCTGCTGCAGCCTGGTGGTGCTGGCGGTCGGGGCGCGCGAGGCGCGGGCGGATGGGCGGCGGGTCAAGTTCGCGCCGCTGGTGACCTTCCGCGAGTTCGGCGTCGCCAGCACGGCGACCTTTGCGCTGATCTTTCTCACCACCGAGTTCCTCGGCCTGGTGCTCATCCTCTACGCCGCGGCGCTGTCGCTCGCCGCGCGCGTCGGACTGCATCGCTGGCGCGGTGGGGTCGACGACATCACCCTCCGCGCCACCGGCGCGGCCATCGAGCTGTCGGTGCTGGTGCTGCTCGTCGCGCTCTGAGATCGCCCTCAGGTAGCGCGGGCCTCCGTGCCCGTCTGGACTCCGTCTGCGGAGTCCAGCGCGGCGCGGCGCGCTGCCTCGAACTTGCTGGCGCGCTGACGCGCGCCAGACGGGCACGGAGGCCCGCGCTACCAAGAGGCGATGCTCACTCCTCGGTAGCCGGGGTCGGCTCCGCTCCATTCTCTTCGTCCGCCGGGATGCCGGACAGGGCGAGCTGGCGCGGGGTGCGGTCGAGCATCTCGAGGGTGGGAACGTCCTCGTCCGAGCCGGCGCCGAGGTCCTTGAATTTGCGCGCCTGCGGCAGGACGCGCGATTCGAGCGACGCGGCGGCGCGGTTGTAGGCTTCGATGGCGCCGTCGAGGCCCTTGCGCAGGCCCTGGAAATGCTGCGCGAAGACGCGCACGCGGTCGTGCAGATCGCGGCCCAGCTTGCTGATCTCCTGGGCGCTGGCGGCGAGCTGCTCCTGGCGCCAGCCATAGGCGACGGCGCGCAGCAGGGCGATCAGCGTGGTCGGGCTGGCGAGGATGACGCGCTGGTCGACGCCGTACTCGATCAGCGACGGGTCGTGTTGCAGGGCGGCGCTGAAGAACGTCTCGCCGGCCAGGAACATGACGACGAACTCGGGCGACGGGTCGAGCTGGTTCTGATAGCCCTTGCTGCCCAGGCGCAGCATGTGATCGCGCACCTGGCGGGCGTGATCGCGCAGATGCGCGTCGCGATCCGCGTCGGTGGCGGCCTCGAGCGAGTCGAGGTAGGCCGTCAGCGGCACCTTGGCGTCGACGACGATGTTCTTGCCGCCGGCCAGCCGCACCACCAGATCGGGCCGGAAGCGGCCGTCCTCGGTGGTGGCGGTGACCTGCTCGTGGAAGTCGCAGTAGGCCAGCATGCCGGCGATCTCGACGACGCGGCGCAGCTGGATCTCGCCCCAGCGGCCGCGCACCTGCGGCGCGCGCAGGGCCTTGACCAGGTTGCCGGTCTCCGCCTGCAGCTGTACCTGCGTCTGCAACAGCGAGCGCACCTGCTCGGTCAGGCCGGCATAGGCGCCGACGCGGTCTTTCTCCACCTGCTGCAGCTTGGCGTCGACCAGCTGCAGCGACTCACGGATCGGGCTGACCAGGTCGGCGATGGCCTTCTGCCGGCCCTCGAGCTCGCTCGTCGCGCCCTGCTGGAACTCGGTCATGGAGGCCTTCGCCAGCTCCAGAAACGACTGGCTGTTGTGCCGCAGGGCCTCGGCGGAGAGGGCCCCGAAGGCCTCGCGCAGCTTGCTCTCGGTCGCTTCGAGCAGCGCCTGCTTCTCGCCCGCCGCCACCCGTTCGGCCTGCGCCTGGGCGAGCACGCGCGCCTGCTGTTCGCGCAGCGTGGCGACCTCCTGCTGCCCGGCGACCGCCGCGTGGCGGGCGACCGTGAGCTCGCTCTCCAACTCGCCGACCCGTTGGGTGCGCTCCGCCAGGCGCGCCTCGAGCCCGCTGCTGAGCCCGGCGGCCTCGGCCAGCGGCCGGGCCGCGCGCGTGCGTGCGATCAACCAGCCGATGAGCAGGCCGAGCAGGACGCCGAGCCCGCCGCCGAGGGCCAGCGAGGCGGGCTGCAATCCGCCCAGCAGGGCGGTCAGATCGGCGGGCGCAGGCACGTGCGCACAGTGGCACAACGGGCCCGCGATGTGGACCGCGGCACGCCGGGGGCGTGTCAGCGATTGTCACCGCCGTGCAGCTGGACTCCGCCGACCGAGCCCAGCCGGGCACGGGGCCCGTGCGACGTACGCGCCGTTGTTGATGCCGCCGAAGCTCGCTTGTATAGTCCCGCCGATGCGCATCAACGACGGCGAGGTGCACCGCTTGGCGGACTTTGTCGTCCGCCATCTGGCCAAGCAGGGCTTCGTCCACCTCAAGGTGCCCGAAAAGCAGCTCGCCGAGCGCATCAGCCGGCTCCTGATCGACAACCTGCACGAGGAGGAAGCGCTCGAGCAGGAGGCCGAGAAGGTGGCCGAGAAGCTGGGCCGGCAGGCGCTCGGCATGGATCGCCACAAGCTCATCGAAGGGATCAAGGCGCGCCTCGCGAAAGAACGAGGTTTTGCTCTGTGATCCGGATGACCGAAGGGCGCCTGTCGCATCTCGCCCACCAGATCGTCGCCGTGTTGCGCCGCGAAGGGTTGGCCGAGATCGAGAACGAGCGCCTGGTGCTGGCCGAGATCAAGAAGGCGCTCAGCGGGCCCGGGGAGCAGGAAGCCCGGCTCGACGAGATCGTGCGGCGCAAGATCGCGTCGCTCTCCCGCAAGGTCCCACCCGGCAGCCGCGAGTGGGACATCCTCTATCAACGCTACCTCGAAGAAGAGCACCGCAAACAGAAAAGCTGACGCGCACCGGTTGACAGCGTCGCTGCCGTGCCTACCTGCAAACGGTTAGTTTTCAGGTTCCGGAGCGCGCCGTCACCAGTGGGCGTCGCCATCCAGACGGCAACCGCAACGAGAAGGGAAAGGAGAGTGAAGGTATGAAAATTCGCCCACTACAAGACCGAGTGATTGTGCAGCGGGTCCAGGAAGAAGAGAAGACCAAAGGCGGCATCATCATTCCGGACACCGCGAAGGAGAAGCCCCAGGAGGGCAAGGTCATCGCGGTCGGCAAGGGCAAGGTCAACGACGACGGCAAGCTGATCGCGCTCGACGTCAAGGTCGGCGATCGGATCCTGTTCGGCAAGTACTCGGGCACCGAGGTGAAGCTCGACGGTGAGGATGTCCTCATCATGCGCGAGGACGACATCCTCGGAGTACTCGAGGGCAAGTAACGCGCGCGGCGCGGGAGGGATAACACAATGCCAACCAAGATCATCAAATTCAGTCAGGAAGCACGCGACCGCATATTGAAGGGCGTCAATCTGCTCGCCGACGCGGTCACCGTCACCCTCGGCCCCAAGGGCCGCAACGTCGTGCTCGAGAAGTCGTTCGGGGCGCCGAACGTCACCAAGGACGGCGTCACCGTCGCCAAGGAAATCGAGCTCGAAGACAAGTTCGAGAACATGGGCGCGCAGATGGTGAAGGAGGTCGCCAGCAAGACCTCCGACGTCGCCGGCGACGGCACCACGTCGGCCACCGTGCTCGCCCGCGCCATCTTCGCCGAAGGCGCCAAGATGGTGGCCGCCGGCCACGATCCGATGAGCCTGAAGCGCGGCATCGACAAGGCAGTCACGGCGCTCACGGCCGAGCTGAAGAGCCTGTCGAAGCCGACCAAGGATCAGCGCGAGATCGCCCAGGTCGGCACCATCTCGGCCAACAACGATTCGACCATCGGCGAGATCATCGCCGAGGCGATGAACAAGGTCGGCAAAGAGGGCGTCATCACGGTCGAGGAGGCCAAGAGCCTCGAGACCACCCTCGAAGTGGTCGAGGGCATGCAGTTCGACCGCGGCTACCTGTCGCCGTACTTCGTCACCGACCCGGACAAGATGGTCGCCGTGCTCGAGGACGCGTACCTGCTGATCCACGAGAAGAAGATCAGCGCGATGAAGGACCTGCTGCCGGTGCTCGAGGCGATCGCCCGCACGGGCAAGCCGTTCCTCATCCTCGCCGAGGACATCGAGGGCGAGGCGCTGGCCACCCTGGTGGTCAACAAGATCCGCGGCACGCTGCACTGCTGTGCGGTCAGGGCGCCGGGCTTCGGCGACCGCCGCAAGGCCATGCTCGAGGACATCGCCATCCTCTCCGGCGGCAAGGTCATCGCCGAGGAGCTCGGCATCAAGCTCGAGAACGTCACTCTGAACGACCTCGGCCGCGCCAAGCGCATCGTCATCGACAAGGACAACACGACCATCGTCGACGGCGCCGGCAAGAAGGGCGACATCGAGGGCCGCATCAAGCAGATCCGGGCGCAGATCGAGGAGACCACCTCGGACTACGATCGCGAGAAGCTGCAGGAACGGCTGGCCAAGCTGGTCGGCGGCGTCGCGGTCATCCGCGTCGGCGCGGCGACCGAGATCGAGATGAAGGAGAAGAAGGCGCGCGTCGAAGACGCCCTGCACGCCACGCGCGCCGCGGTCGAGGAAGGCATCGTCCCAGGCGGCGGCGTCGCGCTGATCCGCGCCTCGTCGGCCCTCGACGGGCTCAAGCTGAGCGCCGACGAGCAGGTGGGCGTCAACATCGTCCGCCGCGCCATCGAGGATCCCTGCCGCTGGATCGCCAGCAACGCCGGCTGGGAAGCCTCGATCGTCCTCGACAAGGTCAAGAACGGCAAGGGCGCCTTCGGCTTCAACGCGGCCAAGGAGGAGTTCGAGGACCTGATCAAGGCCGGCATCGTCGACCCGACCAAGGTCGTCCGCACCGGCCTGCAGAACGCGGCGTCGGTCGCCGGCATGCTGCTCACCACCGAGGCGCTGATCGCCGAGAAGCCGGAAGACAAGGCGGCCGGCCCCGGCGGCGGCATGCCTCCGGGCGGTATGGGCGGCATGGGCGGTATGGGCGGCATGATGTGAGGAGAACCGTGTCGCGTTGCGCGTTTGGCGTTTGGCGTTCCCCACCCCACCCCAACAGACGGGGGCGGGGCCGGGAACGCGGAACGCACAACGCGAGACGCGACGCGTCTTCGTTCTTCCGCCCGAACGAAAAAAGGGCCCGCTGCCTCTCGGCAGCGGGCCCGTTCGTTTGGTACCGAGCAGCGCGCGCGCTGCTACTGATGACTGGCCGTATTGCTGACCGTGAAATCGTACATCGTGCCGTTCAGGCCGGCGTAATTGCTGCCGCGCCAGTCGGCGCCGACATACATCGGGGTGCCGTCGGAAAAGCGCACCGAGCCGGTGTACTCGTTGGAGCCGGCCAGCTGCCCGTCGATGAACAATGACGTGCGGCCATCGCCCCAGCTGGCTTTGACGTCGTGCAGGTCGCCGGCCTGCCAGTCGGTGATGCGCACGCTGATGTCGGCTTCGCGCCCGGTGTCATCGGTCAGGATGAAGCGCAGAAACTCGCCGTTCTTCACCAGCTCGATGCGGTTGTTCCACTGATGTTCCTGGCGAATCTGTAGCAGGGCGTTGTCGGTCTGGTCGCTGCCCGCCCACTCCGGCTTGACCTGGAACGCGATGGTGCCAGCCTCGCCGTCGGCGTTGCCGGCGTCGGGGAACTCCATGCGGCCGCGGTCGGTGATCTTGATGCCCTCGCCCTCGTCGGCCTCGGTGACCTCCTCGTCACGGCCGCCCTGCTCGGCGACGTCTTCGGGCTTGGCCACCTTCAGCGCGACATCGTCGCCGTTCTCATCGACGGCGTTGGCCAGATCGGTCTCGGTCTGCGGCCGCGAGCCGAGGAACTCGACCAGATCCTTCTTCTTTTCGACCCGCGGTCCCAGACCGCCCACCTCGCCGCCGCCGGCCACCGCCGCCGAACCGCCGCCGCCCTCGCCGCGACCGCTGCCGGGGATGACGATGCCGCTGCCGCGCACGGTGCCGCCGCGCACGTCGGCGCTGGTTCCCTCACCGGGGGCGACCCGCGCCCCGGGGCGCAGACGGCCGGCTTCGCGACCGCCGCCGCCCGGCGCGCCGCCGCGGCGCGAATCGCTGCCC
>JBOHWA010000775.1:0-11695 GCA_050735855.1 Binatia bacterium | reverse complement strand
TGGCTGCTCCTGGCCGCCGGGCGCCGCCGGCGCGCCACGACGCGCCAGCGGCGGTAACGCAGCGCGCGACGCGCCGGGCGCATGGCTCCCGACCGGGAAGGTGCACGCACGGCGTGCGCACTTGACTTGATCTGACAGAAAAGGACTTACCGCGGAGGCGCGGAGAAGGAGGGAGGAACGGTCGCACAGACGCTCCTCCGGAACCCCATCAACGATGCAGTTGAGGGAGACCCCCACCGTTGCATCTCAAGCCCGCTCTCTCCGCGTCCTCTGCGTCTCCGCGGTAGAATCTCTCTGTCAGATCAGGGTCAATATTCCCGCCGGCGCGCGGCTCGTCGATCGTGGCGACGAGCCCGGTCGACCACCGTGTCGGCGCCGTGGTACGGCCGCGGCATGAGATGGAGAGCCGCGCAGGCGATGGCGATCGTGTTGCTGGCAGCGAGCGTGGCGGCGGCAGCGTGGGGCGGTGACCGCACCGTCGTCCTGCTGCTCTTCGACGGCTTCGCGTCCGCGTATGTCTCCGCCGTGCCGACGCCGACGCTCGAGCGTCTGCGGCGCGAAGGGGCATGGTCGCACCACATGACGCCAGCTTTTCCGAGCATCTCGCTGACCAACCAGACCACCATCTCCACCGGCTGCTGGCCCGCGCAGCACGGCATCGTCACCAACAGCTTCCTCGACCCGCAGCGCGGCGAGTACGACCACTCGCACGACGCGGACTGGTTGGCGGGCTGCGAGCATCTGCACAGCGCCGCGGAGCGCCAGGGGGTGCGCAGCGCCGCGCTCGGTTGGGTCGGGCGCTTCTCCGGCACGCGCGGCGACCTCGCCTCGTACACCTCGGCCGAGCGCCGCTTCGACGAGTTCCCGACCGACGCGCAGCGCGCCGAGCAAGTCATCCGCATGCTGCAGCTGCCGGATGCCGAGCGACCGCGCTTGATCCTCGGGTACTTCGGCGGCCCGGACCAGGAAGGGCATTTCGCCGGCATGGAGGCGGAGGCGACCCGCGCCGCCGTCATCGAGACCGATGCGATCATCGGCCGCATCCTCGCCGCCATCGAGGCGCTGCCGTTCCACGACCGGGTGACCCTGATCGTCACTACCGACCACGGCATGGTGCCGGTGAGCTGGAACGTGAACGTCCAGAAACTCCTGGCCAACCACGGCATCACCGCGGGCGTGCGCTCGGCCGGGACCAGCGCGTTCCTGTACTTCGACGACCCGGCCGCGATCGAGCCGGCACAGGCGAAGCTGTCCGGCTATGCGCAGTTCGACGTCGTGCGCGCGACCGCGCCGCCTGCCGACTGGCATATCGGCCACGGCCCGCGCGTCGGCGAACTGATCATCTCCGCCAAGCCGCCGTACTTCATCGAGGACATCAAGCGCTGGCCGCGCTGGACGCACTGGCTGGGGACGTGGGGACCGGAGTTCCTCTGGGCCGGTTTCGCGATCAAGGCGACGCACGGCTATCCGCCCGACACGCCGGGCGTCGAAGGCATCCTCTATGCCTGGGGCGCGGGCGTGCCCGCCGGCCGCGAAGTGCCCAGCGTGCGCGCCATCGACGTGCATCCGACGGTGGCGCACCTGCTCGGGATCGAGCCGGGCACCCCGGTCGACGGCACCGTCGCCCGCGCCCTGGTGACGCGCTAGTTTGCCGACCGCCCCGGCCAGGCGGCGCGGAACACCTCGGCGACGGCGCGCAGGCGCGCGGCGAGCGGCGAGCGGGGGCGCCACACCAAGCCGATCGTGCGGTGCGGCGCGGGCGCCGTGAAGCGGCGGATGGCGAGTTGGCCGGTGCGGTTCTCGAGCCCGACGGCGATCGCCGGCAATAGGGTCACCGCCGAGCCGCGCGCCACCATCTGCGCCAACGTGCTGAGGCTGGTGGCACGGAACCCGCCCGCTTCGCCGCCCTGCTGCTCGCACAGGGCGAGCACCTGATCGCGGAAGCAATGGCCGTCGTCGAGCAGCAGCACCGGCGTGCCGGCGAGCTGCGCCTGGCGCACCGAGCGCCCGCGCGCCAGGCGATGGCGCAGCGGCGCGGCGAGCACGAACGGGTCCTCGGCGATCACCGCCTGCTCGACCACCCCGATCTCGGCCTCCAGCGCGATCAGCGCCGCGTCCATCTCGCCGCGCTCCACCATCGCCAGCAGCGCCGCTGTCCTGTCCTCGCGCCAGAGCACACGCAGGCGCGGTAGGCGCTCGGCCAGCGCCGACGAGAGCTCCGGCAGGACATACGGCGCGATGGTCGGCAGCACGCCGAGGCGCAGGGTGCCGGCGCGCGGATCGCGCAGGCGCTCGGCTGCGTCGCGCAGTTCGTCCGCCTCGCCGAGCAGCCGCTGGGCGCGCACCAACAGCGCCTCGCCGGCCGGCGTCAGCACGACGGAGCGCCGGTCGCGCTCGAACAGGCGCTCGCCGAGTGCCGCCTCGAGGGCGGCGACCTGGGCGCTGAGCGAGGGCTGCGACACGTGGCAGCGCTCGGCCGCCAGCCGGAAGCCCTTGGCCTGGGCGACGGCCAACGCGTACTGCAACTGGCGGAGGGTGAAATCGTGTGCCCGCATCTCTCTGACAGCCTGCGCCTATCAGAAGCATAGGCGAACGGTCTTGGCGAGGTGCCGCGACCCGGCCGTATGTTCGACAGCACAGGAAAGGAGATCCGATGACCACCACAACGACACCGACCACCCTGACCACCGAGGCCGGCGCCCCGGTCGCCGACAACCAGCACTCGCAGACCGCGGGCCCGGGCGGCCCGACGCTGCTGCAGGACCATCACCTGCTCGAAAAGCTCGCCCGCTTCAACCGCGAGCGCATCCCCGAGCGCGTCGTCCACGCCGTCGGCACCGGTGCCTACGGCGTCTTCGAGACCACCAGCGCCGAGGTACCGAAGTGGACGGCGATGAAGCTGTTCTCCGCCGTCGGCAAGCGCACGGAGCTGTTCGCGCGCTTCTCCACCGTCGCCGGCTCGAAGGGCGCGCCCGACACCGCCCGCGATCCGCGCGGCTTCGCGGTGAAGTTCTATACCGAGGACGGCAACTGGGATCTGTCGGGCAACAACACGCCGGTGTTCTTCATCCAAGACGGCATCAAGTTCCCCGACTTCATCCACTCGCAGAAGTACGATCCGTTCACCAACCGCCAGGAGGCGGAGAACGTCTGGGACTTCTTCTCGCACTCGCCCGAGGCCACGCACCAGTTCATCTGGCTGTTCGGCGATCGCGGCATCCCGGCGTCGTACCGCCACATGGACGGCTTCGGCTCGCACACCTTCCAGTGGACCAACGCCGCCGGCGCGCGCTGCTGGGTCAAGTTCCACTTCAAGACCGATCAGGGCATCCGCTGCCTGAGCTCGGCCGAGGCGGAGGCGATCGGCGGCCGCAATCCGGCCCACATCCATCAGGACCTCTACGACGCCATCGAGCGCGGCGAGTTTCCGTCGTGGACGCTCAAGGTCCAGGTCATGCCGGAGGCCGCCGCCGCCACCTATCGCTTCAACCCCTTCGACCTCACCAAGGTCTGGCCCTATGCCGACTATCCGCTGATCGAGGTGGGGCGGATGACGCTCAACACGCTGCCCGACAACTACTTCGCCCATACCGAGCAATCGGGCTTCGACCCGGCGAGCTTCGTGCCGGGCATCGGGCCGTCACCCGATCCGATGCTGCAGGCGCGACTGTTCGCCTACGGCGACGCGCATCGCTACCGCCTCGGCATCAACCACTCGCGCCTGCCAGTCAACGCCCCGCGCGCCGCGGTGCACAACTACGGGCGCGACGGCAGCATGCGCTTCGACGACAACGGCGGGCGCAGCAAGAACTACGAGCCGAACAGCTTCGACGGCCCGCAGCAGACCGGCCGGCCGTACGAGGGCCGCGTCGCGGTCACCGGCACCACCGGCGCCTACACGCTGGGCAAGCACGCCGAGGACGACGACTTCATCCAGGGCGGCATGCTCTACCGCGTCATGGCCGCTGACGCGAAACAGCGCCTGCTCGACAACCTCGCCGGCAGCCTCGGCCAGGTCAAGCGCGACGACATCGTGCAGCGCGCGATCGAGCACTTCCGCCGCGCCGACGCCGACCTCGGCGCGCGGCTGACCAAGGCGGTCGCGGCGAAGCGGCAGCGCTAGAACCGGAACCGGGCGGTGGTGCGCGGGCGAGAGAGCCGCCGCCGCCCGCGTCCGTCGCGGGTGCCGAACAGCCAATCCAGCCAACGCGAACACCAGGAGGACGAGCGCCGCGCGCGGCGATCGCCATCAGGGCGCACAGCAGAACGCCGCCGTGGCCGGCGGATTCTGCGTTGACGGCGTCTGGGAATAGTGCGAGCCTCCCGCGCGTAGCATCTCGGGAGGCCGTCACATGCAATCCATCGGGCGTTGGGCAGCCGGTGTCGTGGGGCTCGCCGCCACGCTGCTGGCGACGTCGGTCGCAGCCTTCCAACAGCAGGAGTTCCGCGCCGCCGACGGCACCGCCTACCAGTTGCTGCGTGCCCTGGCTCCGCTGGGCGCGGGAGCCGATGAGGACCGGCTGACGACGATCTCCGGATCGAGTTCGGGGAATGGCGGCTGCAACACCATCACCCCCAGCGCCTCGGCCATCGCCGGCGTGCTGCCGCCCGGGCAGGCGCTGCACAGCTTCACGTCCATCCAGCGCACCACCGTGCTGGTGCCGAACGATGCCACGGTGGCCAGCTTCGACATCAGCGGGGCCGGCCGACTGACGTTGGGCACCGGCGGCGGCGCCATCGAGGTCTGCCGCATCGCCGGCAACTGTCCCAACGGCAGCGCCGCGCTCACCGGCCTGGCCAGCGCCGACGCCAACGTGCCGGCCGCGTGCCTCGCGCAGGGCCTGCAGGCCAACTGCGAAAACGGCAACATGCGCAACGCCATCGCCTTCGGCCTGCCGGCGACCAACAACATCTGCAACACCCCGGCGAACGTGACGGTCAACGTACCGGTCTGCGCACCAAAGCCGAGCGACGGCTTCTCGCTGCCGCTCAACCGCGCCATCGTCTTCGTCTACAACGGCTCGCTCTCCGGGCAGGGATTCGACGTCGGCGCCGGCGGCTTCGGCGTCGACACCAACGCCAGCAACCCGAGCTGCGCCTCGGGCGGCGTGGTCAGCGCCTTGGCGCGTCTCGACAGCAACTCCGGCTTAGGGCCGCTGCCTCCGAGCCGCCATGTGCCGGTCGCCTCCGGGTCAGCGCTGATCGCCCTCGCCGCGCTGCTCGGCCTGCTCGGTCGACAGCATCTGCGCCGCACGCAGCGCCGCTGAACGGTGCACGGCTCCTCGCGGGCTGGCGCCCTCCAGGCGGTGGCGGCCATGTGGCGGCTGGGTCGATGAAGGCGCTTGCGGGAGGAACCATGATGGCGCCGTGACCGTTCGGTGACACTCCTCCGGATAGAATCCCCTTGTCGACCGGCTTCGGCTGGGAGGCACGGAGGATAGATGACGGTATTGAAGAGCCTTGGGATGAGCAATCTGCGCGACGGCGGTGTCGCCTTCTGGCTCGTGCACCTTGCCTGTCTACTCGCCTTTTTCACCGGCGTCAGCCTCTCCGCCGTGGTCCTCTGCCTGGCGCTCTTCTGGCTGCGCATGTTCGGCGTCACCGCCGGCTACCACCGCTACTTCTCGCACCGCAGCTACAAGACCAGCCGGGCGTTCCAGTTCCTGCTGGCCCTGTTCGGCACCCTGGCGGTGCAGAAGGGCGTGCTGTGGTGGGCGGCGAACCATCGCACGCACCACAAGTATTCCGATCAGGAGCAGGACATCCACTCGCCGGTGCAGCGCGGCTTCTGGTGGTCGCACGTCGGCTGGATCCTGGCGCCGGACTACGAGGCGACGGACTACGACCGCATCCAGGACATGGCCAAGTACCCCGAGCTGCGCTGGCTGAACGAGCACTACCTGATCCCGCCGGTGGCGCTCGCCGTGCTGCTCTTCCTCACCGGCGGCCTGCAGTGGCTGGTGTGGGGCTTCTTCATCAGCACCACGCTGCTGTGGCACGCGACCTTCACGATCAACTCGCTGTCGCACGTCTTCGGCAGCCGCCGCTACGACACCGGCGACACCAGCCGCAACAACGTCTGGCTGGCGCTGCTCACCATGGGCGAGGGCTGGCACAACAACCATCACCACTACATGAACTCCGTCCGCCAGGGGTTCTTCTGGTGGGAGGTCGACGCCAGCTACTACGTGCTCAGGGCCCTGTCGTGGTTCGGCATCGTGTGGGATCTGCACATGCCGCCGAAGCGCCTGACCGAGCACGGCGCGGCGGTCGCGGCCGCCGCGACCGCGGTGGTCGCCGACCCGCACGCGTAGGTCCTGGGAGCGCGGCTACGACGTGACCGCGCCGAGCGAGGCGGACGACACGCCGCGCGCGTACTTGGCCATCACGCCGCGCGTGTAGCGCTCGGCCGGCGCCTGCCAGCCCTTCATCCGGTTGGCGATCTCGGCGTCGCTGATCTCGACGTCGAGGCGCCGCGCTTTGATGTCGAAGACGATCGAGTCGCCGTCGCGCACGGCGGCGATCGGGCCGCCGCGCGCCGCTTCGGGGGCGACGTGGCCGGCCATCAGGCCATGCGTGGCGCCCGAGAAGCGGCCGTCGGTGAGCAGGGCGACGGTCTCGCCGAGGCCCTCGCCGACCAGCGCCGCGGTGACGCCGAGCATCTCGCGCATGCCCGGTCCGCCGGTCGGGCCTTCGTAGCGGATGACCACCACGTCGCCGGGCTTGATCGAGCGCGCCTTGACCGCCTTGAAGGCGTCCTCCTCGCACTCGAAGACGCGCGCCGTGCCGCGGTGCAGCATGCGCTCGTGGCCGGCGACCTTCACCACGCAGCCTTCCGGCGCCAGGTTGCCCTTGAGGATGACCAGGCCGCCGGTCGCCTTGAGCGGATTGGACAGCGGCCGCACCACCTCCTGTCCCGGGGTCTCGGTCGCGTGGCCCGCCTCGTCGCCGAGCGTGCGGCCGGTGACGGTCACCGCGTTGCGGTGCAGCAGGCCGGCCTCGTCGAGGCGCTTGGCGACCAGCGAGACGCCGCCGGCGCGATACAGATCGGCGGCGACGAAGCGGCCGCCGGGCTTCAGGTCGCAGAGCAGCGGCGTGCCCGAGCTCAGGCGGTCGAAGTCGTCGATGGTCAGCTCGACGCCGGCCTCGTGCGCGATCGCCAGCAGGTGCAGCACGCCGTTGGTCGAGCCGCCCGACGCCGCGATGCCGACGATGGCGTTCTCGATCGCGTCCTTGGTGATGATCTGGCGCGCGGTGACGCCGCTCCTCAGCACCTGCATGACCAGCTTGCCGCAGTCGTAGGCAACCGCATCCTTGTGGTTGTCCATCGCCGGCACGCTGGCGCTGCCGATCGGCGAGATGCCCAGCATCTCACCGGCCATCGCCATGGTGTTGGCGGTGAACTGCCCGCCGCAGGCGCCCGGTCCGGGACAGGCGGCGTTCTCGACCGCCGCCAGGCCCTCGGCGCTCAGCGTACCGGCGGTGTAGGCGCCGACGGCTTCGAAGACGTCCTGGATGGTGAGGTCCTTGTCGCCCAGGTGCCCCGGCGCGATCGAGCCGCCGTAGAGCATCAGCGAGGGCAGATCGAGGCGCGCCAGGGCCATGATCGTGCCGGGGATGGTCTTGTCGCAGCCCGACAGGGCGATGACGCCGTCGAGCAGATGGCCGCGGACGACCAGCTCGATCGAGTCGGCGATCACCTCGCGGCTGATCAGCGACGCCTTCATGCCCTCGGTGCCCATGGAGATGCCGTCGGACACCGCCACGGTGTTGAACTCGATCGGCGTCCCGCCGGCGGCGCGGATGCCCTCCTTCACCTTGGCCGACAGGCGGCGCAGGTGGAAGTTGCACGGCATCACCTCGATCCAGGTGTTGGCGACGCCGATCAGCGGCTTGGCGATGTCCTCGTCGGTCAGCCCGATGGCCTTGAACATGGCGCGCGCCGGGGCGCGATCGGGGCCTTCGGTGATGGCGCGGCTGCGGTGCTTCAGATCCATCGGCGAATCCTCCTGACTCGGGCGAATCCTCCTGACTCGGGCGAGTCCTCCTGGCGGGGCGAAAACGGCGGGACTGTATCAGCCGGTGCGCGGCGGGTGAACCACCCTCGACGAGCGTGGATCCTGGCGCGGACGGGAGCGGAAAAAACAACGCCCCACCCGGTTTCCCGGGCGGGGCGTTGGATAGAGCAATGTCTGCCTTGCTTACGCTTTGGTGACGTTGCTGGCCTGGGGGCCCTTGCGGCCGTCGGTCACCTCGAACTCGACCCGCATGCCTTCTTCGAGGCTGCGGAAGCCGTCGCCCGAGATCGCGCTGTAGTGCACGAACACATCGTCGCCGTCGTCACGGCTGATGAATCCGTAGCCCTTCTCAGCGCTGAACCACTTTACAGTTCCTTGTGCCATCGTTCTTCCCTCCTTTCACTTACTCGTCGTACGGGAAGCTTGACGGTCTGGAATGCAAAGCGGTTGTGCCTGGGCCAGTGCAATCCGCCCCTGAGCTGCCAGAACTTTCTTTCTTCCCACAACTGCTGTCGCCTCTAGCCCATCGACAGCGGCACTTCAAGTGTACAGCATAGAATCGCTAAGCGGCGCTTATCTGGGGGAGGGCGAGGCTCCCCCCGGTGTGCTCAGACGATCGTCCCCGCGCGGGCGTCGGTGTAGCCGCCGTCCTGCCAGACCAGGGCGCCGTTGACCGCCACCAGCTCGATGCCGGTGGCGTGGCGGACGTAGCGGTTGCCGCCGCCGGGGACGTCGCCGACGAAGTCCTCGGCGCCGCGGTCGATGGTGTCGGGGTTGAACAGCACCAGGTCGGCCGCCAGGCCGGGCTGGACGCGGCCGCGGCCGCGGATGCCGAAGGCATCGGCGAGCTCGCCGGTCAGGCGGTGGACGGCGCGCTCGAGCGTGAAAGCCTTCAGGTCGCGCACCCAGCGGGCGAGCAGGTAGCTGGTGTCGCCGGCGCCGCAGAATTGCGCGATGTGCGCCCCGGCGTCGCTGGCGCCGATGTGGATGCGCGGGTGTGACAGGATGGCGGTGACGCCGTCGGGGTCTGCGTGGATGGCGTTGCGCAGCGAGAACTCGGTCTTCAGCTCTTCGCTGCAGGCGAGGTCGAGCATGACGTCGGCCGGCTCGACGCCGCGCTCGGCGGCGATCTCGGCCAGCGAGCGGCCCTCGAGATGCTTGTTCTCGGGCCGCGCCGTCTGGCCGACGGTGAGGATGTACATCAGCGGCCCGAGCAGGACGGACTGGTTGCGCAGCTCGTCGCGCCGCGCCGGATCGCTGAAGCCGGCCAGGCGCTCGGGCAGCGGCAGGCGCATCAGCTCGGCCCAGGCGGGCAGCGCGTAGAGGACGAAGGAGGTCTCGGACAGCCGGATGTTGATATCAAAGGTGCGCGGCATGCTCTGGCCGAAGAGGTTCGCGCCCCGCGCGGCTTCGGCATCGAGCGCGGCGAGCGAGTCCTCCCAGAGCGTGTTGCCGGCGTTGTGGACGATCGGCGCGATGGTGCACAGCAGGCCGGTGGCGCGCGAGATCTCGGCCATGTCGGCGATGTTCTGCAGCTGCTCGGGCGGGTTGTAGAAGACCGGCACGGTCTGGATCAGGCCGCGGCCGGCGGTCTTCATGGCGCGGCCGAGGGCGATGATCTCGTCGCGCGTGGCGAAGCGGCTCGGCACCGGCTTCATGTGCTCGTCGATATCGACGTACGAGGTCGACAGACCGGCGGCGCCGCCGCGGATCGCCTCCTGCAGCAGGCGGCTCATCGCGGCGATTTCCGCGTCGGTCGCGGCGCGCTCCTGTGCCGCCGGGCCCATGACGTAGGTGCGCAGCGGCGAGTGGCCGACCAGGCCGGCGACGTTCAGGCCCAGGCCCTGGCGGATGTACGCCAGGTACTCGGGGTAGCTCTCCCAGCTCCACGGCACACCCTCGTCGAAGGTGCTGAGCTGGATGTCCTCGATCTGCTTGAACATGCCGGCCAGGGCACGGCGGTCCTGCGGCTTCACCGGTGCCAGCGACAGCGAGCAGTTGCCCATCAGCACGGTGGTGACGCCGTGCTCGATGCACGGCGTGGCGAGGCGGTCCCAGCAGATCTGCGGATCGAAGTGCGTGTGGACGTCGATGAAGCCCGGCGCCAGCGTCAGCCCCTGGGCGTCGATCTCCCGCGCACCGGCGGCCGGCAGGTCGCGGCCGACGGCGGCGATGCCGCCGTCCTGCACGGCGACGTCGCCGTGTTGCGACGGCCCGCCGGTGCCATCGACGATACGGGCATTGCGAATGACGAACGAGCGCGGCGAGTCGGCCATGGTGGATCTCCCTGCTTGGTATGGGGTTGAACGGACCGATCAAAGCCCGTCGGGCGCCCGCGCACAAGCGGATCGCGCCGAGCGGTCCGTTTCAGCGCTCGGCCGGCAGGCGCAGGAAGAACGTCGTCCCGTGCGGCGCTTGCGGCTCGGCCCACAGGGCGCCGCCATGCGCCTCGGCGATCGAGCGGCTGATGGTCAGGCCGATGCCCAGGCCGTCGGGCTTGGTGGTGAAGAAGGCGTCGAAGATGCGCCCGGCGGCGGCCGCCGGCAGGCCGACGCCGTCGTCGCGCACGGCGAGCAGGACGCCGGGCGGCGCCGCGTGCGTCTCGACCACCAGCAGCCGCTCGCCGCCGGTGCCGGCCGCGATCGCGTCGAGGCCATTGCGCAGCAGGTTCAGCACCACCTGCTGGATCTGGATGGGATCGGCGGCGATCGCCGGCAACCCGTCGGCGAGTTGCAGGCGCAGGGCGACGGCGTGCCGGCGGGTCTCGGCGTCGAGCAGGCCGGCGACCTCGCGCACCAGCCGGTTGATCTCGCAGGGCTCGCTCTGGATGGCCCCCTTGCGGACGAAATCGCGCAGGCGGCGGATGACCTCCGCCGCGCGCCGCGCCTCGCCGGCGATCTGCCGCACCGCGTCGAGCATCGCCGCGCAATCGATCGCGGGCTCGCGCAGCCGCAGCACGACGCCGTCGGCGAAGTTGACGATCGCCGCCAGGGGCTGGTTGATCTCGTGCGCCAGCTCGGCGGCCATCTCGCCGATGGTGGCGACGCGCTGCACGTGCGCCAACTCCTCCGACAGCTCGCGGTAGCGCTGCTGCGAGGTCGCCAGCTCGGCGGTGCGCTCGATCACCCGCTGCTCGAGCGTCCGGTGCGCTTCCTCGAGTCCGCGCTGCGCCCGCTTGCTCTCGGTGATGTCCTGCACCACCGCGTTGACGCCGAAGATGCGCCCGTCGCGGTCGCGCAGCGGGTAGTAGTTCACCAGCCAGTCGCGCTCGACGCCGGGCTCCGCCGCAGTCGTACCGTGCACGTCGATGTCGAGCACCGACTCGCCGGTGTCGAAGACGCGGCGATAGAGCGGCTCGACCTGCGGCCACAAGTCCGGCAGGACCTCCGACAGCGCCACCCCGATGTGGGCGTCGGCCGACCGACCGTTGATCGCCGCCAGCCGATCGTTGATGCGCACGAAGCGCAGGTCGCTGTCGACCAGCGCCAGCCCGACCGGCGCCGTGCGGTACAGCAGCTCGAGCTCCGCCAGCCGCTCGCCCAGCAGCCGCCGGCCTTCGAGCAGCTCCTCCTCGATCGGCAGGCGGGGTGGGGTGGCAGCGGTCGCGTCAGAGTCGCTCATCGTCGGCCCGGTCGATGTTCGCGCCGCGGCTCAGATGTCGAAGCCGCCGTTCGGAC
>JBOHWA010000774.1:0-2525 GCA_050735855.1 Binatia bacterium | reverse complement strand
CCCTGCGACTGTGCCTGCCACCGGCGGCCGAAGACGGCCGCCGGCTGCACCGGCAGACGGTCTACACCGGCACCTGGCTGCCGTTCTGGCTGCGCCAACACGAGCTGTGCTGGCGCGACGAGCGCGGAGAGGTGCGCATCGGCTTGTTCGGCAACTCGGCCGTGTACGGCTTTCCGCTGCCGGCCGAGCAGACAGTGGCGGAGCAGGTGAACCGGCGCTTCGCGGAAAGCGAGACACCGGCGCATCTGTTCAACCTCGGCTACATCTTCACCTACATGCTGCGCGACATAGTCGTCATCGATGCCGCGCTGCCCTACGACCTCGACGTCATCGTCTACGCCTTCACCCTCGCCGACATGTACCACTCTGCGCCGGCCTTCTACCCGCCGATGTTGGTGCGCTTCTTCGACACCAACCTCGACACGTTGGCCGGCCTCATCGCCAACCCGCCGACCGGCCTCGAAGAGCCGTTCGGCGAGATGCGCCCGCTGCTCGTCAAGACGCCGCTGCTCAAACGCTGGAGCGATCGCCTCGATCAGATCGGCATCGGCGTGCGCCTGATAGCGACGCACCACGCCGAACACATCGCGCGCCGCCTGGCGATCATGCCGCCGGAGCAACAGCCGACGACCCCGCAACGCAACACCACGTACGACTGCGCCCAGACCCTGGCGGACAACGAGCGCCAACTCTTCGACTGGCACACGTGGAACGTGCTCGAGAGCCTCAACGCCATCCGCGCGCGCACCGGCACCGCCGTGCTGGTGGTCAATTGGCCGGTGTCCCACGAACCGGTCGGCGACTGCTACAACTTCCGCTACTCGAACCCGTTCGCCAACGGGTTCAACGCGTGGATGAAATCCGAGACCGACCGCCTCGGCCTGCCCTACCTCGACCTGCACGCCCTGCTGCCGCCGGAGCGCTTCTTCGACTCGCTGCACCTCGACGCCGACGGCCAGGACCAGGTCGCCGCGCGCGTCTTCGACGCGCTCCGCCCGCTGATCGACGCCCGGCGACAGGCGGAGTAGCGCCCGTCCCGGCCTCGCCAGACGTGCTGCCCGCCGTCGCGTCGACCGCGCCGCGGCGCGGTTGCTCGCCCGGTGCGCGCCCACTATGAAGGGCCGATCGGGCGCGCCGCCCCCTCCTCGACCGACGCGCCGGGCGACCGCATGCTCTTCCTTGATCTCTGGTTCTGGACCTTTGCGGCGATCGCCGTCCCGGTCTACCTGGTCTGCCCGCAGCGCCTGAAGCTCTACTGGGTGCTGGCCGCCAGCGCGGTGTTCCACTACCACTTCGCCGGCCCGGCGGGCATGGCGCCGATCATCGTGCTCGGCGTGCTGACCTACTTCGCCGCGCTCTCGCCGCGCCGCCTCGGCGGCTGGTCGATGGCCGGGCTGGTCATCTTGCTGCTGGTCCTGGCGCTGACGTTCTACAAGTACTCGCGCTTCCTGATCGACAACGGGCTCACGCTGCTCGGCGCGGTCGGCGCCGACGCGCCGGGCGCCCTGCTCACCTGGCAGAGCCCGATCGCGCCGCTCGGCATCTCGTTCTTCACCTTCGAGTTCGTCCACTACCTCTACGAAGTGCGCGTGCACGGCCGCCCGCCGATCCGCAACCCGTTCCACTTCGCCGTCTTCTCGATCTTCTTCCCCACCCTGGCGGCCGGCCCGATCAAGCGCTTTCCCGACTTCGTCCCGCAGCTCGCGACGCTCGCCAACCCGAGCGTCGAGCGCTGGTTCGCCGGCCTGCGGCGCGTCATCCTCGGGCTGTTCAAGAAGGTCTGCATCGCCGACCTGCTGGTGCAGTACATCCAGGTCTTCGAGCGCGCCGAGGTGTTCACCGCGCCGCTGGTCATCCTGCTGGCGATGCTGCAGGGCTGGCGCATCTACTACGACTTCGCCGGCTACACCGACATGGCCGTCGGCCTGGCGCAGATGCTCAACCTGACCGTGCCCGAGAACTTCAACCGGCCGTACGGCTCGACCAGCCTGCAGGAGTTCTGGCGCCGCTGGCACATGAGCCTGAGCACCTGGATCCGCGACTACGTCTACATCCCGCTCGGCGGCAACCGCGCCCGGCGCGCCGTCAACCTGACGCTGGCGATGGTCATCTGCGGCCTCTGGCACGGCGCCGACTGGCACTTCGCCGCCTGGGGCCTGTTCCACGGCCTGGCGCTGGCGATCGAGTCGGGCGTGCGCCGCGTCTACCCGGCGCTCTTTGCCGAGCGCTGGCCGCAGCGCCTGTTCGGCTGGCTGGTCTGCTACAGCGTCGTCTCGTACGGCTGGCTGCTCTTCTTCTATCCGCTCGGCACGGTTGCAAAGCTGACGCGCGCCCTGCTGGTGTGGTGAGGATCCCATGCGCCTGCTGCGAATCCTGGGCACCGTAGTGCTGTACAGCCTGATGCTGCTCGCCGTCATCGCGCTGTGGAACACCGAGGCGCCGCAGTTCATCTATGTCGCCTTCTGAGCTGGACCCCCTGCCGGCGCCCAGCGCGTGGGGCGAGGGGTGGTCGGACGAGACGCGCG
>JBOHWA010000773.1:0-1907 GCA_050735855.1 Binatia bacterium | reverse complement strand
CACCTGGGCGATGCTGGCGCCGCTGTTGGGGGCGGATCGGTGAGTGTCGGCGATCACGTGCGCGAGCGCGTCTGGCCGCGCCGCGGCGTCGCCGGCCAGCTCGGCTACTTCGTCCTGCGCCCGCTGAGCGGCCTGTTCGGGCTCGGCGTCGGCCTGCGCGGCCTCGGCTACCGGCTCGGCGTGCTGCGGGTGCGGCGGGCGACGATCCCCGTCGTCAGCGTCGGCAACCTCGCCGTCGGCGGCACCGGCAAGACGCCGTTCACCCTGTGGCTGGCGCGGGCCCTGATGGCGCGCGGTGTGCGCGTCGGCATTCTCTCGCGCGGCTACGGCGGCAGCGCGCGCGGTGTCACCATCGTGGCGCGCGGGCACGGGCCGGAGGTCGGGCCCGAGATCGCCGGCGACGAAGCGGTGATGATGGCCAAGAGCTTCGCCGGGCCGGTGATCACGGCGGCGCGGCGCATCGACGGCGCCGCCGCGGCGGCCGCGCTCGGCTGCGAGCTGATCGTGCTCGACGACGGCTTCCAGCATCGCGCCATCGCGCGCGACTTCGATTGCGTGCTGGTCGACGCGCGGCGCGGGCCGCTGCTGCCCGCCGGGCCGCTGCGCGAGCCGCTGCGCGCCGTGCGCCGCGCCGACGCCATCCTGCTGGTCGAGCGCGAGGACGGCGAGACGCCGGCGCCGATCGACGCCGGCGTAGCGGTGCACCGCCTGCGCTTCGAGCCGGTCGGGCTGGTCGAGTCGGTCGCCGGGCAGTGGCACGAGTATCCACTCGGCCGTCTCGCCACGCGGCGCGTCGTCGCCGTCACCGGCGTCGCCCGCCCGGCGGCCTTCTACGCGCAGCTGCGCCGCTGGGAGGCCGTCGTCGACGAGGTCTTCGAGTATCCCGATCATCACCGCTACACGCGCCACGACTGGCAGGATATCGCCCGTCGCGGCCACGCCGCCGACCTGGTGGTGACGACCGAAAAGGACCTGGTCAAGCTCGAGGCGTTCCCCTTTGCAACCGGCAAGCTGGTTGCGCTACGGATAGCGCCGCAGGTAGAGCGGGCGGACGAGTTGATCGCGGCGATCCTCGCCAAGACCGGTCTCAGCGCACATCCGGCAGAGGAGGATCCACATGGCCATCAGTAAGGAATTGCTCGATATCCTGGCGTGTCCGAAGTGCAAGGGCGACGTCCAGCTGACCGAGGCGAAGGACGGCCTGGCGTGCAGTTCGTGCCGGCTGATCTACCCGATCAAGGACGACATTCCGGTGATGCTGATCGACGAAGCGTTGCCGATGTACGCGTCGTAGACCACGGCCTGTGCCCGTGTCCTGAAGATCGAGCCCTGGGCCAGTCGAGCCGGAGCAATCTGATCAGGGTAAGGGCGAGGGCAAGGGCTCGGGCTGGGGTCGAAGCGAATCAATTGGATTCCTGTGACCCGCCGCGTCCCTGACGGCTACGAGCTGCTGCGCGAGGGGCGCCTGCGCCTGCTGCTGCGCGATCAGACGCCCGAGCTGGCGGCGCTGCTGCGGCGCTGGGCGGACGGTACGCTGCCGCCGGCGCGGGCGGTGCTCGGCGGGCGCGGCGGTGCCGGGGCGTTCCAACTGCGCCCCGATCTGTCCGTCGTCCTGCGTCCCTACCGCCGCGGCGGCCTGGCGGCGCGCCTGACGCGCGAGCGCTACCTCGGCCTGTGGGCGCGGCCGTTCGGCGAGCTGCGCGCCAGCGCCCAGCTGCGCGCCAGCGGCGTGCCGACGCCGGAGGTGGTTGGCGCGGCGGTGCGCTGGGACGCGCCGGGCTGCTACCGCGGCGCCGTCGCCAGCCGCGAAGTGCTCGGCGCGATCAACCTCTGGCACTATCTGCAGCAGGCGGCGCCCGCCGAGCGCGGCCGCGCCTGCGCCGCCGCCGCCGCGGTCACCCGCCGCC
>JBOHWA010000772.1:0-4305 GCA_050735855.1 Binatia bacterium | reverse complement strand
GTGTCGTGTAGTCGGTCAGCGACCCACCGCGGCCAATCGCCCTCGACGGCACGCCTGGCGCGTAGCGTCGCGTCGAGCACGTCGCGCAGGATCTCGATCTGTGAGAACCGCACATGGGTTTCGAGCGCATGGGCACACGCCAGACGGAAGATCGCCGCCGCCGGGACGGCGGCGAGGACCGCAAAGGCCAGGAAGGTCAGGGCGACATACGCGCCGACGTAGGCGTGCGTCCGGTGTCGGAACCACCAGCGATACAAGGGCGTTGCCGCGACGACGGCAGGGAACGAGGCGAGGAGCACCCACTCCCAGACTCCGCCAGCAAAGTACTCGCCGTACCAGCCGGCAAACCACAGGTTCGTGGCGAGGAGGGCTCCAAGGACCAGAAGGAGCAATCCTGCGATTCGCCCCTTACCGATCTCCCAACGGAGATTCACGAGCAGGACGCACAGGACGAAGCCCGGCAACACGATCGCTGCCGCCACCGTCGTGAACCATGGCTGAAGGAACGGAATCGGCGCCGCAGCCGTCAGCGCCAGCACAATGAGAAGCGTACTGCGCACGTAGAGAGCCCCCCGATCGGATCGCGGCCAGAGCCACGATCGCGGCTCGGGCCGCAAGAGGCGGATGCCGCCCAGAACAGCCCAGAGAGCGAGGCTGTACGCGGAAAAGTAGAGCGCCCACTCGGACACCAAGAGTCCATAAATGGTTCGCGAGTAGGCAAGGTCTTCCAGCACGACCACGCTCCAGTCGTCGAGCCCAAGGATCGGACGGACGTGCACCCGCGTCGGGGCGCCGTAGTAGCTTACGGTGAAGGGCTCGCTCTCCGCACGGAACCGGACCGCCGCTTCCAACGCGGCGGACCCGGTCTCGGCAAACAGGGCTTCGACCTTCGCGCGACGGGGATCCGAATGGAACAGGGTCTCGCCGGTCCTGTCGACCACCGCGTACGCGAATCCCGGTGGCAGGACCGCTTTGCCCACCAACATGATCGGTACGGACATGGCCAGCACGCGCGCCACGGAGTCCGGGGTGTCCCACTGGTCGAGCTGGGTCGTTTTGGCGACCGTGACCGTGGGGCGCCCAGTCGTCCGTGAACGGATGACCTCGACGCTGAATCCCTCTCCGACTTCCTCCTCGTGTTCGGCGCACGACGCGAACACGCCCGCATCGGCATCGATGAAATACTGCCGGTCAGCTAGACCCACTCCCGCCGCCGGCAGCACCTCCAAATGGATTGGGCGCCCGTAGATGTTGGAGGGAAAGCCGCGCCAACGCCGCAGCACTTCGCCACGCTCGGCGATGACAAACATCTCGAACGGATAGAGGAGTCCCGACCCATCGCTGCCGCTCATCGACCCGCCGCCGTCTTCAAAGGTTTGTAGGATCGAGCTGGCGCGGTGCAGCCGCGTACACAAGCGATCTGCCACGGTGCGCGCCAACTCGACTGCGGTGGCGTCGAACTGACGACGCAGACCGTCGTGCTCGATCAGGCTGAAGACGACGAAGGTCGCCAGGCCGATTGCGAAGTACCCGCCGCCGGCTATCAGCCAGACGCTCCGCCGGCGGATGCGTTCTGCCGGCGCGACGAGGACCAACTGCACGATTGGCCAGGTAGCGAGCAGCAGGAGTGCGGCGATCAACAACGCCCCGGCAAATAGCGGGGGAACGATAGTCGATTCATTGACCGACTTCCCCGTGCGCACGACTCCGACGATGCGGAGCTCGTCGACATCATTGCCGTCCGGAAAGGTCCGCAGCCGCAGGAGCGAGTGCATCCCCCTGATCTCCACGGTTTCAGCCCAGATCGAATGGCCGTTATCAGAGTGCTTCGCCGCCTCGGTAGGCGGATGATCGACCTGGGGTCCACCGTTTGGGCCGGCGCTGGTGTCAGCCGCCGGACGCTTGCCATCCGTCGCCGGCAGACGCCCGGGTGCCGTGACATGGTCGAGCAGTTCAGAGAGCTGCAGCAGCGACGTCGTCGAAGAACCGGACCGGTAGAGGACCTTGCCTTTCGCATCCGTCAGAAGAAGTGATTCGAAGGGCTGTTGTCTAGTGAACGCGGAGACAACGTCGCCGAGATCCATCTCGAACGCCGCGCGTGGGCTCGACCCGTCGAAGAGAAACAGCAGCTTCGGGTAGGGGCTATGCCCGTCGATGAAGACCGAGAACGGCGAATGATCCCGCCGCTCCGGTCGCAAGCTCTGCAGCCAGTCGAGTCGCCTCCCGCTTGCCACTTCGGAGGCACCTGGAATCTCGCCAAGTACGCGACCGCGCAGACACCTGGAGACCTCCCACGCCTTCGCGTCGCGGCAGCCGCGCGAGACATTGTCTGTCGCCTCGACCAATCCGTTGATGCGAAACGCCAGCTGCTCGGCCATGCTCGAAACCGCGCGGGTATTCCGCTCCTGCAGCTCTGCCTCGGCGAGTTGTCGATAGACATAGAAGGCGCCCAGCGTGGCTCCCACGATTGCTACCGCCGCGAATGCGATGCCCAGAGTCGCGCGCCCCGATCCTTCGGCGCGCCAGAAGCGTCGGATGAAACTATTCATTGACAGCCCTCCATAAGCGACAAGCACCGGATCCGGCGATGTCGGACGAGCCCTTCGCGACGGTGAACGTACTTTCCTGCGCGTACCTGGAGAGCCGGGCGCCAATCAATTGGGGACTTTCCACTAGGGAGGTCCCCCTGCTGGCCGCTGCGCCGCACGAACGTGCGCGAGTCGGGTTGGACCCCAGAGGGGGCCATGGGACGAGCGTTCTCGCCACCAAACGCCCGCGCAAGGGGCGAAATGGGACGATTCTGCCTCCCTTGCACGTCGCGGCGATCTCGCGCCAGCCCCCGATGTATACGGCGACGCAAGGGAGTAGGGTGTTCCGGATGAGCACCAAAGCATTGGAAACCGAGAGCGGCGGATTTTCGGGGCTGGCTCTCGATCCGCGCCTGATCCAGGGACTGTCCGAGCTCGGCTATGAAGAGCCGACGGCCATTCAGCAGGAGGCGATCCCGCCGATGCTGGAGGGGCGCGATCTGGTCGGGCAGGCGGCGACGGGCACCGGCAAGACCGCGGCCTTCGCCCTGCCGCTGTTGCAGCGGCTGGCCCAGAAGCGCGGTGCCTCGCGCGACCCGTCGGCGCTGGTGCTGGTGCCGACGCGCGAGCTGGCGATGCAGGTGGCGGAGGCGGTGCATCGCTATGGCCGCGCGCTCGATGTCGAGGTGCTGCCGATCTACGGCGGCCAGCCGTTCAGCACACAGCTGCGTGCACTGCGGCGCGGCGTCGACGTCGTCGTGGCGACGCCGGGGCGCGTCGTCGACCACCTGCGGCGCGGCACGCTGTCGCTCGCCAGCGTCAAGATCGTCGTCCTGGACGAAGCGGATGAGATGCTCGACATGGGCTTCGCCGAGGACCTCGACGCGATCCTCGCCGCGGCGCCCGCCGAGCGCCAGACGGTGCTCTTCTCGGCCACCATGCCGGCGCGCATTGCGTCGATGGCGAAGCGTCACCTGAAGAACCCGCTCCACCTGCGCATCGCCGGCGAGCGGCCCAAGGCGGGCGTCGCACCGAAGGTGCGGCAGACGGT
The DNA here is from genome assembly GCA_050735855.1 of Binatia bacterium. Taxonomy (GTDB): domain Bacteria; phylum Desulfobacterota; class Binatia; order HRBIN30; family CADEER01; genus JBOHWA01. The sequence continues at coordinate 726 of JBOHWA010000772.1, read as the reverse complement.
CTACGTCGTCGCCCGGGCGCAGAAGATCGCCGCGCTGGGCCGCATCCTCGACATGGAGGACCCGGAAGCCGCGATCGTCTTCTGCCGCACGCGCAACGAGGTCGACGAGCTGGGCGAGAAGCTGCGCGCGCACGGCTACCGCGCCGAGGTGCTGCACGGCGGCATGTCGCAGGAGCAGCGCGATCGGGTGATGAAGAAGCTGCGCAGCGAGGCGGCCGACCTGGTCATCGCCACCGACGTCGCCGCGCGCGGGCTCGACATCCCGCAGCTGACGCACGTGATCAACTACGACGTGCCGGCCGCGCCCGAGTCGTACGTGCACCGCATCGGCCGCGTCGGCCGCGCCGGCCGCGAGGGCGTCGCGATCACCCTCGCCGAACCGCGCGAGCATCGCCTGATGCGCAACATCGAGCAGCTCACCAAGCGCAAGATCGAGGTCGCCAACGTCCCCACCGTCGCCGATCTGCGCGCCCGGCGGCTCGACTCGATCGGCGCCTCGCTGCGCGAGGCCCTGGTGGCCGGCGCCAACGAGCCGTTCCGCGTCGTGGTCGACGCCCTGGCCGGCGAGTTCGATCCGGTCCACGTCGCCATGGCGGCGGTCAAGTTGCTCGCCGATGCGGTCCATCCAGAGCCGGCCGAAGAGCTGCCGGCCTTCGCCGGCTCGCCGGCGCGCTTCGAGCGCGACGCCGAGAGCCGCGGCCCGCAGACGCGCCCGCGCTTCCACCC
>JBOHWA010000771.1:0-2067 GCA_050735855.1 Binatia bacterium | reverse complement strand
GCACACCCCGGCCGAGGCCATGGGCGCCGCGCTGCCGATGCTGCGCCTGCGCGGCGACGCGGTCGCCGTCGACGTGCGCTTCCGCACCCTGACCGACGACGTGATCGCCCAGGCGCGCCGCCTCGGGTTGGAGATCGAGCACGCGTCGCGGCGCTACGGGCGCCTGGCGGGCTGGATCGCCCCCGCCGGCCTCGCGGCGCTCGCCGCCCTGCCGGAGGTCACGGTCGTCCATCCGCTGTATGGCGCCGCAACCGCCGCCGGCAGCGTGGTGAGCCAGGCCGACGCCTCGATCGGCGCCGACACGGCGCGCGCGACGTTCGCGGTCGACGGCAGCGGCACGCGCGTCGGCATCGTCTCCGACAGCTTCCACCTGCGCCGCGGCGGCACCGTCCAGGGCAGCGGCTGCGACGCCGTCTTGAGCGGCTCGGTCTCACAGGCCAGCGGCGACCTGCCGTCGGCGGTGACCATGCTCGACAACGGCCCGGCCGGCGGCTCGGACGAGGGGACCGCGATGGCCGAGCTGATCCACGACCTGGCGCCCGGCGCCGAGCTCCTCTTCCACTCGGGCTTCCCCGACGAAGCGGCCTGCGCCGAGGGCATCACGGCGCTGCGCGCCTGCGGCTCGGACATCCTGGTCGACGACCTCATCTTCTTCGCCGAGCCGATGTTCCAGGACGGCATCATCGCCCAGGCCGCCGACGCGGCGGTCGCCGATGGCGCCGCGTACTTCGCCGCGGCCGGCAATACCGGCGGCTCGGGCATCGACGCGGCGTACCGCGACGCGCTGACGGAGGACGACGAAGACGAGGCGTTGAGCGGCAACGACCTGCACGACTTCGGCGCCGGCGATCGCTTCGCCGCCATCACCATCCCCAATGGCTGCGGTGTCCGGCTGGTGCTGCAGTGGAACGAACCCTTCTCGGCCCCGCTCGGCGATGGCGCCAGCACCGACCTGGATCTCTACCTGCTGGACGCCGAGCAGCCCGACGCCAGCGTGGTGACCAGCAGTGTCAGCACCCAGGGCTGTGCCAGCACCGAGGGCGCCGCCAGCGGCGATCCGCTCGAGCTGGTCGCCTACCGCAACGGCACCGGCGCGCCCCGAACCGTGTACGTCGCCATCGACCACTTCTGCGGCACCGAGGATCTGCGCTTCCGCCTGGCCGTGTTCCGCTTCGGCTGCGGCCTCACCGCGCCCCTGGCTTTCGAGCCCGGCCTGTTCGAGTCGGCGCAGATCTATGGGCACGCGGCGGCGGCGGGCGTCGCGGCGGTCGGGGCGGTCTTCTACGCCGAGATCGACAGCGGCGGCGAGGCGACGCCGCCGAGCGGACCGCAGCTCGACGTCGAGCCGTTCAGCGCCCGCGGCGGCGCGCTGCCGATCTACTTCGACGCGGCGGGCGCCCCGCTGGCCGGCGCGCCGTTGCTGCGCGTCAAACCCGAGCTCGCCGCGCCGGACGGCACCAACACCACCTTCTTCGGTGTCGACAGCCCCTTCGATGAGGACACCCACCCGAACTTCTTCGGCACCTCGGCCGCCGCCCCGCACGCCGCGGCCGTCGCCGCGCTGATGCGCTCGGCCAATCCCGGCCTCGACAGCCCCACACTGCTGGCGCTGCTGCGCGCCACCGCGCAGGACGTCGCCGAACCCGGGCCGGACAGCTTCGCCGGCGACGGCTTGATCGACGCCGCCGCCGCGGTCGCCGCGGCGGCACAGGCCGTGCCGACGCACACGCCGACGGCCACCCCGCCACCGACCGCGACGCCCACCGCCACAGCGTCCGCGACGGCCAGCACCACCCCGCCACCGGCGCTGGCCGGCGACTGCAACCGGGATGGCAGCGTCTCGATCGCCGAGCTGATCGCCGCGGTGCGCATCGCGCTCGGCACCGCGCCCGCCAGCCGCTGTGCCGCCGCGGACGCCAACGGCGACAGCGCCGTGTCGATCACGGAGCTGGTCGGCGCGGTCGCCGCGGCGTTGCGCTAGTCGGGGGGGCCTTCCGCCGCCGGCGATCGTGTTGCCTGGAGGGCGCCGGTCCCTCGGCGCCGGGGGGGGGGGTGGGGCTGGGCTGT
>JBOHWA010000770.1:0-1709 GCA_050735855.1 Binatia bacterium | reverse complement strand
GGCGCCGAGGGACCGGCGCCCTCCACAGGCTGGCCCTCGCCGGCAGCGTGACTCACGGCCAGACCCACTACCGCCGGGTCACGCGCCGCTCAGCGGGCGGGCTCCTGGTCGGGCCCGCTGAACGGCGGCGCGAAGACCACCAACGCCGCCGCCGGCTGGGCGCCGGCGTTGACGAAGTAGTGCGCGGTGCCGCGCGGCACGAAGGCCGCGTCGCCGACCTGCATCGGCAGCGCCACGCCATCGAGCCACAGCGTGCCGCTGCCGACCACCAGGGTGACGGCGAGGTCGTAGCGCGTGTGCACGTGCGGCGTCTCGCGATCGGCGATCTGCACCAGCGCGACGCTGCTGTGCTCGCCGCGCGCCACCTCAGTCGGACGAATGCTCTGCCCCGGCGCCAGCGGCGCGTCGCGCGCCAGCTGAGCGAAGCCGACCGCGCGCGGCGGATCGGCGCGCAGCAGCTGCCCGGCGCGCGGTGCGGTGCAGGCAGAGAGGACGAGTGCGAGGAGGACAACACACAGGCAGCGCATGCCGCCTCATAGCCGCGCTCGCGACGAGAACACCACCCCGCACACACCGTGCACCTCGCCGCGCGCATGAAGACCCCTGACCCGGACGGATAGCTTGGTAGCGCGGGCCTCCGTGCCCGCCTGGCGCGCGCCAGCGCGCCAGGAGAATGAGGTCGCGCACCACGCTCAGCTGGAATCCGCGGACGGATTCCAGACGGGCAGGAGGCCCGCGCTACCGGATTACACAACGCCGACGACCGGGTCCGTTCATTGCGAGTCTCCCGCCACCCTGCGTGGTAGCGTATCCGTCATGGATCTCGACCCCACCCCCTGCTACCAAGCGATGCTGCGCCGCGATCGGCGGGTCGACGGGCGCTTCTTCGTCGGCGTGCGCACCACCGGGGTGTACTGCCGGCCGATCTGCCCGGCGCCGACGCCGAAGCTGGTCAACGTGCAATTCTACGCCTGCGCCGCGGCGGCCGAGGCGGCGGGCTTTCGCCCGTGTCTGCGCTGCCGGCCGGAAACCTCGCCGGGCACGCCCGCCTGGCTCGGCAGCTCGGCGGTGGTGTCGCGGGCGATGCGCCTGATTCGCGCGGGGGCGCTCGACGGCGGCGACGTCGAGCAGCTCGCGGCGCGCCTGGGCATCGGCGGCCGCCAGCTGCGCCGGCTGTTCGACAAGCACCTCGGCGCCTCGCCGGCCGCGGTAGCGCGCGCCCGGCGCCTGCACTTCGCCCGCGTGCTGATCGACGAAACCGACGTGGCGATGACCGAGATCGCGTTCGCCGCGGGCTTCAACAGCGTGCGTCAGTTCAACCATGCCGTGCGGCTCACCTTCGCGCGCTCGCCGCGCCAGCTGCGCGCCCGCCGCCTGCGCCCCGGCCCGGCGCGCGGGTCCGAAGGCCTGACCGTCCGCCTGGCGTACCGCCCGCCGTTCGATTGGTCGGGCATGCTGCGCTTCATGGCCGGGCGCGCCACGCCGGGCGTGGAAGCGGTGCGCGGCGGTCGGTATCTGCGCACGATCGAGATCGACGGCGCGGCGGGCTGGTTCAGCGTCGAGGCCGAGCCCGGCCTGGCGGCGCTGCGCCTCAGCGTGCACCTGCCCGATTGCGCCGTGGCCCTGCCGGTGGTCGAGCGCGTGCGCCGCATGTTCGACCTGACCGCCGACCCGACCGCCGTCGCCACGCACCTGCGCCGCAGCCCCGC
>JBOHWA010000769.1:0-2088 GCA_050735855.1 Binatia bacterium | reverse complement strand
CCCCCATCCTGTCCTTCCCCCGCAAGGGGGGAAGGGACCCTCGAAGTCCCCACGGCAACGGTTCCGAGGCGACGAGATCTCGATTGTTGGGCAAGGCCCGGTCACTGGTCACGCATTTGTCTGAGTGGATAGTTCCGCCTTCGAGACTGTTTCCGCAAGGGCAGCGGGGCCGTCGCGCAGCAGGCGTTTGGCCGCTTCGACGGCGTCGTGCTGGCCGGCGAGGGCGAGGACGTCGCCGGGATGGAGCGTCTCCTTGCCGGTCGGCACCAGGACGCGGTCGTCGCCGCGCACCACGGCGAGCACGGTGGCGGCGGTCAGGCCGCGCAGGTTGAGCTGGGCCAGCGTCTGGCCGATCGCGTCGCAGCCCGGGTCGAGGCGGAAGACCGTCGGCGTGCCCAGGCCCGGCAGCAGGCGGTGCAGGCGCTCGAGCTCGGCGCTGCCGGCGTCGGCGGCCTGCGCCTGGTTGGCGAGCACCTCGACGATCATCTGGGCGCCGGCGCGGGTGTGCTCCTGCAGGTTCGTCGCGCTGCGCCAGAAGGCGATGCTGAGCGCGCCGAGGACGGCGACCAGCACCGCGGCGCCCTGAAAGGCGGGCAGGAATGGCTGCGTCACGGCGACCAGCGGAGCGCCGATGAGCAGCAGGATGCAGACCTGCAGCGCCACCACGAAGGCGCGGCGTGGCGCGTCGGCGAGGTCGGTGGCCCCGGCCCCAGGTGCCGGCATCGCGGCGGCGCCGAGCAGCACCCCGAGCGCGCGCGTGTTGCGCAGGATGCCGAGCCAGAACGGCGAGGCGAGCAGCGCGACGGTGGCGAGGACCAGGCCCCAGGCGACCGGCGGGGTGAGCGCGACCAGCGTGCGCAGATACGCGATGGCGTGCGGGGCGCCGATCGAGCCGCCGATCACCACGGCGGCGAGCAGGACGGTATCGACGAGCAGCAGCCGCGCCACGCGCCGCATCTGTGCCGCGGCGTCGCGCCGCACGCGGGTGTGCCGCAGCTCCTCGAGCCAGGCACCGTACAGCGCGGCAAAGGTCTGGATCGGCTTGGGCAGCTTGCGATCGACGAAGTTGGCGACCGGGCCGGAGGCGCGGATCAGCCACGGCGTGAGCAGCGTGGTCAGCGCCGAGACGGCCACCGCGACGGGATAGAGATAGTCGCGCGTCGCGCCGAGCGACAGGCCGACGCCGGCGATGATGAAGGAGAACTCGCCGATCTGCGCCAGGCTCATGCCGGCCTGGACCGACAGACGGATGCCCTGGCCGGTGAGAAACGCCCCGATGGCGACGCCGGCGAGCTTGCCGACCACCACCAGGGCGGTGAAGGCGAGGACGGCGGCCCAGTGCGCGGCGATCAGCGCCGGGTCGATGAGCATGCCGACGGCGACGAAGAAGACCGCGCCGAACACGTCGCGCACCGGCTGGACGAGGTGCTCGACCTGCTTCTCGACCCCCGATTCGCCGATCAGCGCACCGGCGAGGAAGGCGCCGAGCGCCACCGAGTAGCCGGCCGCGTGGGCGAGCAGGGCGAAGGCGAAGCAGAGCCCGATGCTGGCGACGACCGTGGTTTCCGGCCGCTCGAGCCGCACCACCATGCGAATCATGCGCGGCACCAGCAGCATGCCGATCGCCAGCAGGCCGAGCAGAAACCCGGCGAGGCGCAGCGCCGTCGCACCGAGCGAGGTGGCGGTGAGATCGGTGCCGGTCGAGAGGCCGGTCAGGATGGTGATGAGAAAGATCGCGATGATGTCCTCGACGATGAGCACGCCGAACACCAGGTCGGTGAGGCGGCCGCGCACGCCCTGCTCGGCGAAGGCCTTGATGATGATGGTGGTGCTCGAGATGGCGACGATGGCGCCGGCGTAGACGCTCTCCAGCGTCGTCCAGCCGAAGAGCTGGGCGGTGACGTAGCCGAGCCAGACCATCAGACTCGACTGGATGACCGCGACGACGCTCGCCGTCGCGCCCGAGCGCAGCAATCGGCTCAGGCTGAACTCGAGCCCGAGCGAGAACATGAGCAGGATGACGCCGAGCTCCGAGAGCGTGTGCACGGTCGACTGATCGGCGAACAGGGGGAACGGCGTGTGCGGCCC
>JBOHWA010000768.1:0-2293 GCA_050735855.1 Binatia bacterium | reverse complement strand
CTTCACCGTGCTCACCCGCGCCGGCACGCCGGCGCCGGCCGCCCTGGCCGCGGCGGTGGTCGGGCACGGCTGGGGGTTGGTGGAGATGCGCCCGCTGGCGCTCAGCCTCGAGGATCTCTACGTCCGCTTGGTGGCGCCCGCCGAGCCCGCCGCATGATCTTCCTCGCCCTGCTGCGCAAGGAGCTGCGCTCGATCTTCGTCGCGCCGCTGTTCTACGTCGTCGCGGCGGTCTTCTACGGGCTCACCGGGTTTTTCTTCTACACGCAGTTGATCTACTTCGTGCAGTACGGCTTCGGCATCAACATCCTGGGCAACTTCTGGGTCGCCTTCATGGCCGGCGCGCCCTACTCGGTGTCGATGGTGCTGCTGCTGGTCGTGCCGCTGCTGACCATGCGGTCGCTGGCCGAGGAGCGCAAGCTCGGCACCATCGAGCTGCTGCTGACCTATCCGCTGCGCGACGGGGTGATCCTGGCGGCGAAGTTCGCGGCCTGCGCGGTGGTGCTCGCCATCCTGCTGGCCGGCACGCTCGCCTACCCGCTCTTTCTCTCCGGCCTGCAGCCGATCCCCTGGCCGCCGATCCTCGCCAGCTATCTCGGCCTGCTGCTGCTCGGCCTCAGCTTCATCGCCTGTGGGCTGTTCGTCTCGTCGCTGACCGACAGCCAGGTGGTCGCGGCGGTCGGCACGCTCGGCATCCTGCTGCTCTTCTGGGCCCTGAGCTGGAACGAGGCGGCGACCACGCCGCTGTTGCTGCGCCTGGCGGCGCGGCTGGCGATGTTCGAGCACTTCGAAGCCTTCGCGCGCGGCGTCATCGACGCCGGCGATCTGGCCTACTTCGTCGCCGTCTCGGCCTTCTTCGCCTTTCTCACCCTGCGCGTGCTCGAGGCGCGCCACTGGCGGGGGCAGCGGTGAACGCGGCGCAGCGCCGCTGGCTGGCGACCGCCGTCGGCACGCTCGGCTGCGCCGTCGCGCTCGCCCTCGCGCAGCTGCTCGCGGCGCGCAGCGGCTGGCGCCTCGACCTCTCGCCCGAGCAGCGCTTCGTGCTGTCGCCGCACGCCCGCCAGGTGCTCGGCGGGCTCGAGCAGCCGGTGACCGTCACCGGCTTCCTGCGCGCCGACGACCCGCGCAACGCCGAGATCGAGGATCTGCTGCGGCGGGTGCATGCGGTCGCGCCGCTGGTCGCGACGCGCGTCGTCGACGTCAACCGCAACCCGGCGCTGGCGCGCGAGCTCGGCGTCGACTCCTACGGCGCGGTGGTGGTCGAGAGCGGTGGTCGCCGGCGCGACTTCGCCAACCCGGACGAGCAGACGTTGATGGCGGCGATCATCCAGGTGACGCGGCCGGCCCGCCGCCGCGTCTATGTCTCCACCGGGCACGGCGAGCGCCGCCTCGGCGACCGCGACCGCCAGGTCGGCTACTCGCAGGCCAACGTCGCCCTGATCAACGAGCGCTACGAGGTCGGCGAGGTCGCCCTCGACGCCGAGACGCCGGTGCCCGCCGACGCGGCCGCGCTGATCGTCGCCGGCCCGCGGCGCGACCTGCGGCCGGCGGCGCTGCAGCAGATCGACGCCTACCTGCGCCGCGGCGGGCGCGTGCTGGTGCTGCTCGATCCTGGCGACGCGCCCAACCTGGCGCCGCTGCTGCAGCGCTATGGCATCGTCGTCGGCGACGAGCTGGTGCTCGACGGGGAGCAGCGCATGTTCGCCGGCGACTACCTCACCATGCAGGTGCCGACGCGCGCGGCGGCGCATCCGGTCACCGCCGGGCTCGGCGCCGCCCCGCTGATGTCCGGCATCCGGCCGGTGCGCAGCGCCGGCGGCGACGGCCGCCTCGACGTGCTCGCGACCGGTTCCGAGAGCTGGCGGACGCCCGACCGCGCGGCGCTGCAGAGCGGCGTCGGGGAATTCGTCGCCGGGCGGGACACGCCCGGCCCGGTGCCGGTCGGTGCCAGCGCGTCGGTGCCGGCCGAGTCCGGCGAGCCGGGCCGACTGCTGGTCTACGGCGACGCCGATTTCGCCTCCAACCTGCTGCTCGGCTACCTCGGCAACCGCGACCTGCTGCTCAATTCGGTCAACTGGCTGAGCGGCGAAGAGAGCCTGCTCGGCGCCCGCCCGCCGGCCCAGATCCCCGGCGTCAACCAGCTCTTCGTCAGCGCCGTGCAGGGCGAGCGCGTCTTCTGGCTCGGCAGCGTCGTGCAGCCCGCCCTGGTGCTGGCGCTCGGCGTCGCCGTCGCCGTCGCGCGGCGGCGGCGCGGGTGATGCGATGAGTTGGCGGCACGCGCTCGTCTACGTTGCCC
>JBOHWA010000767.1:0-5112 GCA_050735855.1 Binatia bacterium | reverse complement strand
GACTCACGGCGCGGCTGACCAAACAGACCCACTACCGACAAGTAGGTAGTGGGTCAGGAATCAAACTGAGGCACTACCGCTCGCGGCGCTGGCTTGACCCCCGCGGCGCTTTCTGGTCAGCGGGAGGGCTGAAGCGACAGCACAAGACCCTGCTCACCGTCGGGTTCATCATCTTTCTCGCCGGATGGCTCGCCTGGAGCGTGCTGCTCACCGAGAGCGAGCTCGAGGAGCCGCCGGCCGCCGTCCAACCCAGCTGACCGACCAACCCAGCTGACCGACCTGCCCAGCTGACCGACCTGCCCAGGGCCGCGGCATACGCTGCCGCCGCCGTGGGCACGGCGCACCAGGTGCGGGGCCCCAGCGTCGCATCGCGACCCGCGCCGCCACTGGCACCCGGCTTGCTCTCTCACGCAGTGAGACAATCGCTATGCTGGGTCTGGTCCTGACCGCCGGTGGAGCCCGCGGGGCCTACCAGGCTGGGGTGTTGAAGCGCATCGGGGAGATCCCGGCGCTGGGCCGCCGCACATCCCCGTTTCGCATCATCGCCGGCGCCTCGGCGGGCGCGATCAACGGCAGCATGGTGGCCGCGTCGAGCGCCGACCTGCGCGCCGGAACGCAGAAGCTGGCCGACCTGTGGGCCGATCTGACCGTCAAGCAGGTCTTCCACGCCGACCCGATATCGCTCGGCAGCGGCGGCCTGCGCTGGGTGCGCGACCTGGCGCTCGGCGGCCTGATCGGCGGCGGCACGGTGCAGTCGCTGGTCGACGCCACGCCGCTGCGCGCCCATCTGACCAAGCACCTGCCGCTCGGCGGCATCGCCGAGGCCGTGCGCAAGAACCAGCTGTATGCCGTCGCCATCTCGGCCACCAGCTACCACTCGGGCAAGTCGTTCACCTTCATCCAGGGGCAGCCCGGCCACCCGCTGTGGATCAAGAGCCGGCGCGTCGCCCTGGCGGTCGAGCTGACGCTCGACCACGTGCTCGCCTCCGCCGCGATCCCGGTCGTCTTCCCGCCGGTGCAGATCACCTCGGAGGTCGGCGAGTGTTTCTTCGGCGACGGCGGCCTGCGCCTGGTGACCCCGTTCAGCCCGGCCATCCGGCTCGGCGCGTCGCGCGTCTTCGCCGTCGGCATCCGCTGCCACAGCTCGGCCGACGCGCTGTCGCGCGCCGAGCTGCACGCCGACGAGGAGTCGCACGGCGGCCTCGCCTCGATCGTGCGCCCACCGTTGGCGCAGATCCTCGGCGTCTTCATGAACGCGATCTTCCTCGACCACCTCGACGCCGATCTCGATCACCTGCGGCGCATGAACGAGCTGATCGCCGCCAGCGCGCACACCAACGGGACGCGCAAGCCGCGCAAGAACGGCGCGGCGGTGAGCGAGCCGATGCGGCAGGTCGAGCCGATGGTCATCAACCCGTCCTCCGACCTCGCCATCGTCGCCGCCGCCTTCTCCCACAAGATGCCGCGCGCCGTGCGCTACGTGCTCGACGGCCTCGGCACGCCCAACGCGCAGAGCGCCGACCTGATGAGCTACCTGCTGTTCGATTCGTCGTACACCCGCGCGCTGATCGACATCGGCTACCAGGACGCGCACGCGCGCATCGACGAGATCGAAGCGTTTCTCACCGCCTGAGTTCTCGGCCGCCTCCGACGGGAGGGCGAGGCTCCCGTCAGACGACTGCGATGGCTTCGATCTCGACCAGCAACTGGGGCAGCGCGAGGCCGGAGATCACCACGTACGTGCTGGCCGGGTAGGCGCCGTCGGCGAAGTGCTTCTGCCGCGCCGCGGCGACCGCCGGCCGATAGGCCGGGTCGGTGACGTAGACCGTGATCTTGACGATATCCTTCAGGCTGCCGCCGGCCGCTTCGACCACCGTGCGCAGATTCTGGAAGACCTGCTCGGTCTGCGCCGCGGCGTCGCCTTCGCCGACCAGCGCGCCGCTGCCGTCGATCGCCACCTGGCCCGAGATGTAGACCGGCGTCCCGGCCGCCTTCACCGCATACGAGTACCCACTCGGCTTGGGCATGCTGGACGGATTGATGAGCTGCTTCGACATGTTCGATCTCCCTGTTGCGAGGAAAAGAGCGTCATCGCGGACTCACGGAGGTAGAGCGCTTGCGACGCGTCGAGGTCAATCCCCCGCCGTCGTTCGATCTGAGGCCCTCCAGGATGCGGCCAACCCGGCGGCGGCCCTCGACAACACGGGTAGCGCTGCGGCTCCCTCGGCTAGATCCGGCGGCTGTGCGCGATCATTTCCTTCCACACCTCGCGCGCGTCGCCGTCGATGCTCGAGTAGCTCATCAGCATGAGGCGATCGGCTTGGCCGCCGTAGCGCGCCTGCAGCTTGGCCGGGATCTCCGCCGGGGTGCCGCAGACGGCGAACGTCTCGAGCATCGCGTCGGTGATGCGCTCGCCCATCGCGCCCCATTCGCCGCGCTTCGACAGCCCGTGCAGCTCTTCCTGCAGGCCGCCCCAGCCGTGCGCCTCGAGCACCGGGCGGTAGGCGGGGGTCGAGGCATAGAACGCCAGCTGGCCGCGGATCGAGGCGGCGGTCGCTTCGCGCTCGGCGTCGTTGATGCCGGTGACGAGCAGCACCTGACAGAGGATCGAGAACGCGCTGCGCGGCCGGTCGGCGCGCGCCAGGCCGCGCGCCAGCGCCGGGGCGATGGCGTCGTCGAGAAAGCGGCGCGAGTGAAAGGGGTGGACGATGAGGCCGTCGGCCACCTCGCCGGCCACCGCCAGCATGCGCGGCTGCACGCCGGCGAGGAAGATCGGCGGCGGCCCGAACGAGTTCGGCGCCGGTTCGAAGATCGGCGTCATCAGCGTGTGGCGATAGAACTCACCGCGGAAATTCAGCCGTTCGCCCTCGTTCCAGCAGCGCCAGATCGCCCGCATCGCCAGCACCAGCTCGCGCATGCGCGCCACCGGGCGGTCGTAGACGGCGCTGAAGCGCTTCTCGACGTGGGTGCGGATCTGCGCGCCGAGGCCGACGATCATGCGGCCGCGCGACTGCACCTGCAGGTCGTGCCCGACGTAGGCGAGATGCATGGGACTGCGCGGGAACGCGATCGCCACCGCGGTCCCGAGCGCCACCCGCTCGGTGTGCTCGGCGGCCAGCACCAGCGGCAGGAACGGATCACCCTTGCCCTCGAAGGTGAACAGGCCGTCGTAGCCGAGCGCCTCCAGGGCGCGCGCCTGCGCCGGTACGTGCGCCAACTCGAATGTGGTGAGCCCCCCATCGATCTTCATGGCGGCGGATGCTGGGCGGCGGCGGCGCAGAAGTCAACGCGTGGAGGCATTCGACGCGCTCAATGGAGGGTCCGGTAGCGCGGGCCTCCGTGCCCGTCTGGGCTCCGCCCGGGAGCCCAGGCTCAGGCGAAGCGACGGCGGCTCGATGCTGCTGGCGCGCTGGTGCGCGCCAGGCGGGCACGGAGGCCCGCGCTACCATCGGAGTTGGGCGTGACAGCGGAGCTGACCGGTGCCAATGTCGGCCCCATGTCGCCCACCCTGCTGGTGCTCTTCTGGTGGCTCGCGTTCGCCGGCTCGCATTGGCTGTTCTCGAGCCTGTCGGTCCGCCAGCGGCTGATCGCGGCGATCGGGGACTGGCCGTTTCGCGGCCTCTACTCGCTCGTCGCCTTCGCGACCTTCATCCCGCTGGTCAGCACCTACGTCGCCCACAAGCACGACGGGCCGTGGCTCTGGCGGATCCCGATGACGACGCCGGTGCTGTGGCTGGTCTACCTCGGCATGACGGCGGCCTTCATCCTGTTGGTCGCCGCCTTCGTGCGCCGCAGCCCGGGCAGCGTCATCCCCGGCGCGGCCGAACCGCGCGGCGCCTTCCGCCTGGCCCGCCACCCGCTGTTCACGGCCATCGCCCTGTTCGGGCTCATGCACCTGATCCCCAACGGCAGCGCCACCGACGTCGCCTTCTTCGGCGGCCTCGCCGTCTACTCGCTCGCCGGCGCGTGGCATCAGGATCGGCGCAAGCTGGCGCTCGATACGCCGGGCTATCGCGCCTTCTACGACGCGACGCCGCTGCTGCCCTTCACCCGCCCCGGCCGCCTGCAGGGCCTGCGCGAGATGGGGCCGGTACCGATCGTCGCGGGGATCGTGCTCACCGTGGTGGTGCGCTGGTACCACGCCGCCTGGTTCGGCGGCTGAGCCCTCACCCGAGGTTGGAGAAATCCGGCGGCCGCTTCTGGAAGAACGCGGTGACCGCCTCGAGGTTCTCTGGCGTACCGATCAGCTCGGCGAAGGCGGCGCGCTCGCGCGCCAGGGCCGCCTGCACCTGCTCGCGGCGCGTCTCCAGCACCAATCGCTTGGTGTAGCGCACCGCCTCCGGCGCCTGCGCCGCGATCAGTGCCGCCTGGGCACGCGCGGTCGGCAGCAGCGCCTCGCTGGCGACGCAGGCGCCGGCCAGCCCCAGCGCGACGGCGCGCGCGCCGTCGATCCAGTCGGCGGCGTACAGCACCTCGGCGGCATTGCGGTGGCCGAGGATCGCCGGCAGCAGGTAACTGGCCCCCGCCTCCGGCACCACGCCAAGGCGCACGAACGGGGCGCGGAAGCGGGCGCCCGGTGTCACGTAGACGAAGTCGCAGTGCAGCAGGACGGTGAGACCAAAGCCCACGCCGACGCCGTCGGCCGCCGCGATCAACGGCTTGTCGAAGGCGCACAGCAGCTCCATGGTGCGCTCGAACGGATGCACCGCCCACGTCTCGCGCGAAGCGTCGGACGTCATCTGCATGGAGGCGAGGTCGACGCCCGCTGTGAACGCCCCGCCGGCCCCGGTGAGGATGGCGACGCGCGCCTCGCGCCGCGCCAGCGTCGCCTCCAGCGCCTCGACCAGCTCGGCCCACATCGCGTCGGTGAACGCGTTGCGCTTCTCCGGCCGGTTCATGGTGATGAGCGCGACGTTGTCCTCGACCTCGAGGGTCACCAGATTTCCACTCATGCACTCACCTCGGATCAGACGGGAGGGCGCCGGGCCCTCGGCGCCGGGGGTAGGGGGTGATCGGGCTTTGCCTAAAAGCTCCGCCCGTCGCGGCAGGTGCAGGCGGATATCGATTCTCGGGCGCTGATCCCGAGGTCCCTTCCCCCCTTGCGGGGGAAGG
>JBOHWA010000766.1:0-5089 GCA_050735855.1 Binatia bacterium | reverse complement strand
CGACCGGACAGGACGGTTCGAAGTCTGCCTCTCGGCCCAATCGCCGAAGCTGTATCACATGGGCTTTCGATCGGCCGTCAAGCGTTCGACGCTGGCCGATGCCAACGAGACACGCGACTGGCGCATCTGGGCCGAGTTCGCCCAGCGCCTGATCGCTCAGGCGCGAGAGCTCTACAAGTCCGAGAGCTTCGGGGTCGAGCTGAGCGAAACCGTCTACGCTCTCGACGCCACGACCATCGACCTCTGCCTGTCGTTGTTTCCGTGGGCACCGTTCCGCACCACCAAGGCGGCGATCAAGCTGCACACGCTGCTCGACCTGCGCGGCGCCATCCCCAGTTTCATCCATATTTCCGACGGAAAACTGCACGATGTGCACGCGCTCGACATGCTGATCATCGAGCCCGGTGCCATCTATGTCATGGATCGCGGATATCTCGACTTCCAACGTCTGTACGCACTCGATCAGGTCGGCGCCTTCTTCGTAACCCGTGCGAAATCCAATCTCGATGCCCGTCGCCTCTATTCAGCCGCGTCCGATCGAGCCCACGGCATCATCGCCGACCAGACCATCGTCCTCAACGGCTACGTGAGCAGCCAGCTCTATCCCGCCAATCTGCGCCGCGTCCGCTTCAAGGACCGCCAGACCGACAAGTCCCTCGTCTTCCTCACCAACCAGTTCGTTCATCCGCCACAGACCATTGCCGCTCTCTACAAAGCGCGCTGGCAGGTCGAACTGTTCTTCAAGTCCTCGGCGCTCGCCGGAGCTGACCCATTTTTGCTCATGGAAGCTGACCCATCGATTGCACGGTGAGTCGTGATGTGAGCGACAGCGTGCTGGCCGGCTGTGCCCTGAGCGGTGCGGTCGCGCGGAGCGACCTTTGGGAAGAGCCGTCGCTGGCGGCCCTACGATCGAGCGGCCAGAGACGCTGGTAGCGGTTCATCCTCGGAGTCCACAGGAGGGACCCGCGCGCCGCGAAGCGCCCTCCACGCGGCTGGCGTAGCGGCGCGCGGGAGGTCCCTGTGGGCCGCCGAGGATGAAGCGCGGTCAGGAGGCGAGGGTGGTTGATGGCGCCGCGGCTTGCCGGCGTCGCCGCTGGTGGCGGCGTCGATCGTGGCGACGCTGCTATGGGGTGGTAGGCGGCTCGGAGGGGGTCCGGCGGATCGATCTGGCGGATGCGGGCGGTGGTGTTGCCTGAGGTAGCGGGCTGCGCAACGACGGTCCGTCGATGCGGATGATGATGCACTGATGCTGGAGGCGATCGAGCAGGGCGTCGACCAGCGGCTTCTTGTCGAACAGCCCGTACCAGTCGGGCAGGTCGAGGTTGGTGGTGATGATGGTGGAGACGCGGTTGTAGCGCTGGTCCATCAATCGGAAGAAGGCGTTGGCCTGTTCCGTCTTGAGGGTGAGATAGCCGAGCTCGTCGATGCACAGCGGTTGCATGCGGCTGAGCTGGGTGAGCAGCCTGGTGGTGGAGCGGTCGGCGAGCGAGGCGTAGAGCTCGTCGAGCAGGCTCTGGGCGGTGTAGAAGCGGCCGCGGTGGCCGTTGAGACAGGCTTCGCGCAGCAGGCCGATGGCGATGCCGGTCTTGCCGGTGCCGGGCTTGCCGATCAGCAGGATGTTCTGGGCGCGGCGCAGGAAGTCGAGGCCGGCGAGGCTCTTGATCTGGGCCTTGCTGACGGCGGGCTGTCGATCGAACGGGAAGCTGTCGAGCGTCCAGCGCCACGGCAGGCGGGCCTCGCGCAGGCGCCAGGCCAGGCTGCGCTCGCGGCGATGGGCAGCTTCCTGGGCGAGCAGGCGGTGCAGCAGCTCGCTGGCCGGCGCCGCCTCGCGCTCGGCCCGCTCGATCTCGGCATCGAGGACCTCGGCCATGCCGTGCAGGCGGAGCTGGTCGATCAGACCTCGCAGGGCGTCACGCATCGTCATCGCCTCCTTCAGTGTCGTTGTCGTCGAGCGCGAAGAAGTCGCCGGCGACCCGCTCGAGGACCAGTGCCTCGAGGCGGCCGAGATCGAACATGCCGTAGTGCAGCGCCTGCTCGACGGCGGCGATGAACGGCGCGCTCGGATAGGTCCGCTTGATCTCGAGCAGGCGGGAGAGCGCGCGCCGGCCCCAGCCGTTGGAGCGCCGCTTGAGAGCTTCGGCATAGCGGGCAAGGCTGGGATGATCGCCGGCCAGCATCGTCGCCTCGGCGCTCGGGCCGCGGCCTTGGCGAGCCGGCACGGTGTGATGGCCGGGCAAGCTGGTACGCACGTCGCGCTGGCCGATCAGCCGGCGATGGACGGCCACCGCGGTGGCCTTGTGGCAGATCCGGATCTCGGCCGGCAGCTTGTAGATGGTGAGCGGACGGCCGACCCAGCGCTGCGGCACCGAGTAGCGGTTGGTGTCGACCGAGACGTAGCCGTGCAGGTCGACGACGCGGTCGAGCAGGTCGTAGACCGGCGGCAGCACCTCGGGCAGCGCCCGCAGATGCGGCCGCTCGATCTGCCAGGCCGCCTCGGCCGACATGCCGAGCGCGGCTTTCGGCTTGGCGTTGGCGACCGCGTTGCACCACGCCAGCGCCTGGCGGTTGAGGTCGTCGTAATCGGCGAAGCGCCGGCCGGCCAGGAAGTTGCCTTCGACGTAGGCGAACGGCCGCTCGATGCGACCCTTGCGATCCGGGTCGCCGACCCGATGGGCCTGGAAGCCGAAGCCCAGGGCGCGGGCGAAGGCGGCCATCTCGGGCGCGATCACCGCGTCGGCGCCGGCCCCGGCGGCGAGCAGCACGGAGGTGTTGTCGATGATGCAGCGCGGGCAGACGCCGGCCATGAAGCGCGCCGCCTCGAGCAGGAATGCCTTGGCCTCGAAGCGGGTGAAGCGCGGGTAGTATTGGATGAACAGCCGGCGCGAGTAGGCCAGCACCAGCCCGGCGCACTGTGCCGTGACCGGCTTGCCGGCCAGCTCCGCCCGGCTGAAGGTCAGGCGGTGCGGCGAGGTGTCGTGCTGCATCTCCTCGCCCGGCGCGAAGGCGTATTCGCCGGCCCGTCGCGGTGGGCTGCGCAGCCCGGCCTCGCGCGCCCACCGGGTCAAGGTGCTGTAGGCGACCGCGTGGCCGTCCTCGGCCAGCAGCTCCTGCACCCGCACCACGTTGCCGCCGACCCGCCCGAACGCCACCCTCAGCCGGGCCAGCATCGCCTCGTCGCACGGCGCGGCCTCGGCGTGATCACGCCGTGGCTCACGCAGGATGCGCCGCACCGTGTTGCGCGACAGCCTGAGCGTCCGGCTGATCGCGCGCAGGCTCAGGCCCTGCGCCTGCAAGGTGCGCACCGTGGTGCAAAGCTCCGTCGGGGTCATCTTCGGCTTGCCTCTCGATCGTCGTCGCCAACGTCTCGACCGCCTGACGCAGGCGCGGCACCGCCGCGCGCACGAACTCCGGCAGCGGGCGCAGCTTGCTGACGCGCCGCCCGAGACGGGCCAATACCGAGGTGACGATCCTCAGATCGACCGCGCACTCGCCCTCCGGCCCGCCGTCCAGACGCTCGGCCTCGCGCATTGCGCCGCTCGCGCGCAGCGCATCGAGCAACAGCCGCGGCTGATCCACCATGCGCTCGCGCGCCGCCCGCCCGGCCTGCCGGTACTGCTCGAACCAGCAGCCCAGCTCGCGCGTCGACAGCGGCGCGCCGCGCAACGCCGCCAGCAGCCGCTCGGCATGCAAGGCGTTGGCGCGCGCCAACGGCAGCACCACCCGCACCGCGGCCCAGCTCGACAGCCGGCCGGCGCAGACCTCGGCCAGCGCGCTGTCCGGCAAGCCTTGCAGCAGCGCCAGCCGACGGCTCACCCAGCTCACGTCGCGCCCGCACCGTCGCGCCACCTCGGCCTGCGACAGCCCCAGTGCGCCCGTCAGCTCGCGCAGTACCAACGCCTCTTCCAGCCCCGCCAGCGCCCGCGCCTGGGTGCGCGCCAGCACGCCGATCAGCGCCTCTGCCAGGTCGCACGACCAGCGCTCCACCCGGGCGGTGTCCCGCCCCAGACGACGCAGCGCCGCAACCCGGCGATAGCCGTCGACCAGCACCACGCCGGCCGGCGCGCCATCGTCCACCACGACGCAGGGAACAATCTGCCCGCTGCGCTCGATCGAGCGCGCCAGCCGCTCCACCGCGCCGCTGTCGACCACCCGCGCGCCGGCGAAGCGCAACTCCATGCGGTGCAGGTCGATCTCCAGCGATGCGGGCTCCAGGGGCGCGGCGGTCATGCCGGCAAGCTAGTCGGGCCGACCCCGCGCCCCTATCACGTCCTCTCTTTGCAAACTCCCAGACGATACCCCGCCGTCGGGCCAAGGCTTTGAAAGAACGGTGATTTCAACCGTCCACGCGTCCATCTTTGCAAACACCCCGCCGACCGCCCGAACCAGCCGGTAAGTCCCTGAAGGAACACCCGTTCCCGCCGCCGACGCGTCCATCTTTGCAAACACCGACGCCCCACGACGCGCGCGCTGCCGCTCGCGCGCCGCCGCACGGTTGCGCTCGACATACTCGGGATGGCGCCGCCGCCACTCCCGCCAGTACTCGGCCCGACCCGCCGCCCAGGCCCGCTGCGCCCGATCCTGATTGTCGCGGTAATCGTCATCGTCCCGACGCTTCGCCGCTTGCCACCGACGGCGGCGCTCACGCTGACAGCCAACCGACCCGCAGTAGCCCTGGCTGGGAACTTGCGCACGCGGGCGGAAGCCCCTGCCGCAGGCCTCGCACCGCCGCAACTCCATCGAGGCCTCTCAACTCCCTGGAAAGGCCCTCAACCTGCTCAACCCCCAGCGTCGCTGCCACCCCCCGCCGACCCGCCCAACAAACCAAGCCTCACATCAGTGGGTCAACTTATCCGAGCAAGGGCGGGTCAATTCTCATGAGCGCTGAGGGTGAGAGCCAAGCCGGCAGGATCATCTCCGCCGGGCCTGAGATGGCGTGCTGCGTTGCTGGCCCTTGCCCCTTGCGCTAGCCCGCCGCCGGCAGAACCTTTGCATGCCTCGCGCGTTCTCTGCGGACAGGCAGCAGGAGGAGGATGGCAAGATGGCCGCTCGCAAGACAGCAAAGCGCAAGACGGCAAAGCGCGAACTGATC
>JBOHWA010000765.1:0-5748 GCA_050735855.1 Binatia bacterium | reverse complement strand
CGGCGCCGAGGGCCCGGCGCCCTCCATCAGCCCGTCGCACCCGTCTGCGCGGTTGGTAATCTCCGTGTCTCTGTGTCTCTGTGGTGAAAGTTCTTCGTCCTCCCATGGCAACCGCAAGAGCGAACGACGCGCGAACCTCTGCCCACCCGGCCTGCGCCGGTGGCACGCCGGTGCGCGCGACGATGCTCGCCTTCGCGCGGCCACAGCTCGGCGTCGAGGAGGAGCAGGCGGTGGTCGAGGTGCTGCGCTCGGGCTGGATCGGCACCGGGCCGCGCAGCGAGCGCTTCGAGCGCGAGTTCGCCGCCTATGTCGGCGCCGCCGACGCGGTCGCGGTCTCGTCGTGCACCGCCGGGCTCTACCTCACGCTGCGCGCGCTCGGCATCGGCCCCGGCGATGAGGTCATCACCTCGCCGCTGACCTTTCCGTCGACTGCCAACGCCGTCCTGCAGCTCGGGGCGCGACCGGTATTCGCCGACGTGCTGCCCGACCTGCTGACGCTCGATCCGGCCGCCGTGCGCGCCGCGGTGACGCCGCGGACGCGCGCCATCATCGCCGTGCACCTGGCCGGCTGGCCGTGCGAAATGAACGGCCTCGGCGCCGTCGCCGCGGCACGCGACCTGTTGCTGATCGAGGATGCCGCCCACGCCATCGGCGCCACCTACCGCGGCCGCGCCGCCGGCGCGCTCGGCGACGCGGCGGTGTTCAGCTTCTACGCCACCAAGAACATCACCACCGGCGAGGGCGGCATGATCACCACCGATCGCGCCGACTGCCTCGCCCAGCTGCGCCGCGAGCGGCTGCACGGCATCGACCTCGACGCCAGCCAGCGCATCGGCGCCGACTACCGCCACTGGGAGGCGGTGTCGATGGGCTGGAAGTTCAACCTCACCGACTTGAGCGCGGCGCTGGGGCTGGCGCAGTTGGCCAAGCTACCGGGCTTCCTCACCCGGCGCCGCGCCCTCGACCGGCGCTATCGCGAGCGGCTCGCCGACCTCGCCGGCGTGCGCGTTCAGACCGGGCCGGCGGAGGCGGTGACCTCAGCCCATCTGTTCCCGATCCTGCTCGTCCCCGGCGCGCTGCGCATCGACCGCGACGCGATGCTGCAGGCCCTGCTGGCCGAGAACATCGGCGTCGGCGTGCACTTCCGCAGCCTGCCCCTGCACCGCTTCTTCCGCGAGGAAGTCGGCGCCCGGCCCGAGGACACCCCGCGCGCCACCGACGCATCCGCCCGCATCCTGTCGCTGCCGCTCTACCCTGGCATGACCGAGGCGGACCAGGACGACGTGCTCGAGGCGGTCACCCGCATCGTCGAGTACTACCGCGCCTGAAGCGCCCCGGGGCGGCGCCTCGGAGCGCAGCGAGCCCTCGATCGCCTGCTCCGGCGGGCACATGCTCCCCGTGGCCGGCAGCGTCTGGACGCGCGCCGGTGCGCGCCTCGTTCTGTCCCCTCGACGGTGAGTCGCCGCGTGCGGCCCACCCCCCATCCGCTCAGGCGACCGCGGCCTCGCGGTTCGCCTGGTGTGGTGCGCGCCCGCGCGTGATGCGCGCAAAGAGGTCGATCTTCGGGTCGAAGAGGAACTGCAGCAGCACGCGCGTCCACGAGCGGTGATGATGCAGGTGGTCGTAGAATTCGGGGGCCATGGCGCGGACCTTCGGCAGATCGATCCACGGCACCTTGGCCAGATCGTGATGCTCGTTGTGATAGCCGATGTTGAACTGGATGGCGTTGAGGATGCCGTAGTAGGAGTAGGTCTCCTGCCCCTCGTGGAAGGTATAGTGCTCCTGGATCCAGCGCGCGCCGACCGGATGGAGGCCGACGCCGACGGCCGTCGAGAGCAGCACGTAGGCCAGCCCGCTGGCGCCGCCGACGCGCCAGATGAGCAGGTCGGTGATCACGATGACGGCGGTGTTCGCCAGCACCCAGGCGTCGGTGAACGGCCGCTTGATGCGCAGCGGCCGCACGACCTCGACCGCGGCAAACAGGAAGAGCCACACCGCTTTGCGCACGGGCGAGGTGCCGACCAACCGCGCCTCCCAGTCGAACGCCAGATCGGCGTCGTAGTCGTACTCGTCGAGATGAAAATGGTGCAGCAGATGGTAAGTGCGGAACGACATGGCGCTGGGGAATCCCTGGCCGACGTTGCACAGGATGCCGAACAGCCGGTTGGGCAGCCGCCGGCGCGTGATCAGATCGTGCGTCGCGTCGTGGATGAGGACGAACAACGCGTGGCTGGCGAACGCCCCGACCAGGTAGGCGGCGAGGATCACCCACCCCCAGTGCGCGTCGCGCAGCGCGTACGCGATGCCCAGTTGCAGCGCGACGATGGCGGTGATGTACGCCCCCGAGAGCGGATACGGCTTAAAATAGCGGCGCACATCCGGATGCCGCTTGATGATCTCGCGGCCCCGCCGGACGTGCGGGTTGGGGTTGTCCGTCTGCACGAAGGCGCTTCGCATCATTTCCCTCGCGCGGCGCTTCCGACCACCTTGTCAGGGCAGGCCCGGCGCTGCTCCGTCGCCACCGCGTGAATGCCGAGACTCGCCTTTAGGCCCCTGCCGACTCGCCGTCAATCAGGCACCGCAGCGCGCCGCCGACCCCGCGGCGAGACCGGCGGCGCCACCGCTCAGCTCAGTTCCTTGTTCGAGTAGCCGAGGATGCGGCGCGCCACGATCATCAGGTTGATCTGCTGCGTGCCCTCGAAGATGTCGTTGATCTTCGCGTCGCGCATCCACTTCTCGAGCAGCAGCTTGCGCGAATAGCCGAGCGGACCGAGCAGCTCGACCGCCTTCTGCGTCACCAGCGTCACGGCCAGGCCCGCCTTGGCCTTGCACATCGACGCTTCCAGGTTGTTCTGCATGCCGCGGTCCATCATCCACGAGGCGCGCCAGGTGAGCAGGCGGGCGGCCTGCAGGTTGGCCTCCATGTCCATGAAGTCGCGCTCGAGGGCGGTCATCTTGCTGAGCGGCGCGTCGTAGCGGATCACCACCCCCGCCTTGTCGAGCGCCTCGCGGACGAAGTCGACCGCGGCGCGGCCGATGCCCAGCGCGCTCGCCGCCACCGCGGGGCGGGTGGCGTCGAACGTCGCCATGACGCCCTTGAAGCCCTCGCTGCTCTGCGGCTTGACCTCGGCGCTGCCGAGCAGGTTGTCGAGCGGGATGCGGCAGTCCTCGAGCACCAGCTGGGCGGTGTCGGAGGCGCGGATGCCGAGCTTGTCCTCGACCTTGGTCACCGTCACGCCGGGCGTGCCGGCCTCGACGATGAAGGCCTTGATGCCGGCGCGGCCGGCCGACTTGTCGAGCGTCGCCCAGACGACGACGAAGCCCTTCGACTTGTCGAGCGCGCGCTGGCCACTGGTGCAGAAGATCTTGGTGCCATTCAGCACCCACTGGTCGCCCTCGCGGCGCGCCGTGCTGGTGATGGCGGCCGAGTCCGAGCCGGCGCCCGGCTCGGTGATCGCCATCGCCGCCCACTTGGGCTCGCCTTCGCTGAAGCGCTTCAGGAAGCGCTCGCGCTGCTCCGGCGTGCCGGCGGCCGCGACGGCGGCGCCGCCCAGACCGGCGTTCGGGATGCTCAGGTAGAGGCCGGCGTCGCCCCAGGACAGCTCCTCGATGGTGACGGTGCTGGCCATGTGGCGCTCCGACGGTCCCTTGTCCTTCTTGTCCGACTTGCCGCCGCCGAAGCCGACCTCGCTGCCCTGCGACACCGACCACATCAGATTGTGCCACTCGGTCGGCTCTTCGTGCTCGCGCTCGTCGTACTCGCGCGAGATCGGTCGCATGGTCTGGTCGGCCATCATGTGGATCATCTGCCGCGCGTTCTCGATCGCCTTGGAGTGCTCGAAATCAATCATGGGAACCTCCGGTTGTGTCTGCGACGCGGATCGACCGCGCTCACGCCATCGCCAGGCCGTCGAAGATGCCGAAGCCGCGGCCGTTGCGCAGGAAGAGCTCGACCAGGTGGTCGCGGATGTAGCCGTGGCCGCCGAGCACCTGCACCGCGTTGTCGGTCACCTTGAGCGCCATGTTGGCGGCGTAGTTCTTCGCCAGGCAGGCCTCGCGCGTCGCGTCCTCGCCGCGATCGAGCTTCCACGCCGCCTCCCAGGTGAGCAGGCGGGTGGCGTCGATCTCGATCGCCATCTCGGCCAGCATGAAGGCGATCGCCTGCTTCTGCGCGATCGCCATGCCGAAGGCGCGCCGATCCTTGGCGTAGTCGCGCGCGTACTCGAACGCGGCGCGCGCCACGCCCACCGCCAGCGCCGACAGGGCGATGCGCGAGCGGTTGAAGAGCGGCTTGAAATCGCCGTGCAGGCGCGCCGACGCCGGCAGCGTGACGTCGGTGAGCTGCAGCTCGTAGGTCGCCAGGCCCTTGAGGCCCATGTTCTGCTCGCGCTCGCCGATCACCAGGCCGGGCGTATCGCGCGGGGTGATGAAGGCGCTCAGACCGTCCTCGCCCTGGGCATAGACCAGCGTGTGCTGGGCCTCGGCGGCGAGCGGCACGAAGCACTTGGTGCCGTTGAGCACGTAGTCGCCGCCCGCCCGCTTGGCGGTGGTGGCGAGATCGTTGGCGTCGAAGTTGTAGCGCGGTTCCATCAGCGCCGCCGTGCCGGCGGCATAGCGCTCGCCGGCGAAGGCCGGCAGCACCTGCTGCTGCTGCGCCGCGGAGCCGAGGTCGATGACCGGGTAGATGAGCAGGCGCGGCGCCAGGATGTGCATGGCGATCGACAGATCGGCCCAGCCGAGCTCCTCGCAGACCAGCGCGCTGGTGATCGCCGCGCGCGCGTCGCCGTAGCCGCCGTGCGCCTCGGGGACCGCATTCTGCACCAGGCCGAGCTCCCAGGCGTGCTGGATCAGCGCCTCGGGGATGTGGCCGCTCTCGTCGGCCTCGCGGGCGGCCGGGCGGATCTGCTCGGCGGCGAAACTCGCCACCGTGTCGCGGACGAGCTGCTGCTCCTCCGTGGGATCGAAACTCACCATGCTTAACTCCTCCGGACGCGCGGCTCAGGCACCGCGAGCCATGTGAGATATTGATCGAGGAAGGTGCGCAGCAGGTCGTGCAGGTCGATGCGCTTGGGATCCTGGTAGTACTCGATCTCGGCGCCCATCACCGCGCCGGCATAGACCCCGGCGGCGGTGATGGCGCTGACGTCGGACCGGAAGACACCCTGGGTTTGGCCGACTTCGATGACGCCGCGCAGGAAGGCGCGAAAGCGATGCATCATCTGACGAAACTGCGCCGAGAGGCGGGCGTTGGTATCGAGCGCTTCGACCATCAGCGTGACGATCAGGCGTCGATGATTGCTCTTGGTCGCGTGCTCGAGGCAGACGTCGGTCACACGTCGCAGCGCCGCCACCGCGTCCTGCACCGGGCCCAGGTCGTTGGTGACGCGCCGCTCGAACTGCGTGACGCGATTCTTCACCGCCTCGAACAACAACTCTTCCTTGTCCTTGAAGTGGTAGTAGATGGCGCCCTTGGTCAGCCCCGCGGCTTTGGCGATGCGGTCGATCGACGCCCCCTGGTAGCCGTACCGGGCGAAGCAATCGATCGCGATATCCATCAGGTCCCGCCGGCCGTTTTCCGCGCGTGCGGGCCGTCCAACTGCGGCCATACTGAACGTTCAGTATGTTGGAAGACGACTGTCTGTCAAGACTCTTGTCGCGCGCTGGAGGGCGCCGGGCCCTCGGCGCCGGGGCGGTCAGGAGGGGTGCGGTCCGTGGAGGGCGCCGGGCCCTCGGCGCCGGGGGACGGGG
>JBOHWA010000764.1:0-11111 GCA_050735855.1 Binatia bacterium | reverse complement strand
GAGTCCTACTCCGTGAAATCCGTTCAATCCGCGCAATCCGTTGTTGGGCTTCTGCGCTCTGAGGCAACGCCGCGCGACCGGTCACGTCTTTGGCGCTCAGCCGAGGACGACGCGCACCCGGTGCATCGCCCCGTCGTCGGCCAACGGGATGGTGCCGCTACCGAGCAGCGTGATGCCGTCGAGCTCCAGGTGGGTGACCCCGCGCGACACAGCGCGCGGGTTCTCGACCGCGATGGTGTAGCGCGCCGAGTGGTAGCGGAAGGTGATCTCGAAGCCGCCCCACGCATGCGGCACGCAGGGGTCGATGAGCAGCGTCGCGCCCTGCAGGCGGAAGCCGAGGATCGATTCCAGGCCGGCGCGATACATCCAGCCGGCCGAGCCGGTGTACCAGGTCCAGCCGCCGCGGCCGACGTGCGGCGGCTCGGCGTAAATGTCGGCGCAGGCGACGTAGGGCTCGACCTTGTAGCGGTAGGCGGCGGCGCGCGTGCTGCTGTGATTGATCGGGTTGAGAATCGAGAGCAGCTCGCCGGCGCGATTGCCGTCGCCCAGCGCCGCGAAGGCGAGGACCGTCCAGATCGCGGCATGGGTGTACTGGCCGCCGTTCTCGCGGATACCGGGCGGGTAGCCCTTGATGTAGCCGGGGTCGTGGGCAGTGCGGTCGAAGGGCGGCGTGAAGAGCAGCACCAGCCCGTCGCCGCGGCGCACCAGGTACTCCTCGACCGCGGCCATGGCGCGCGCGGCGCGCGCCGGCTCGGCCGCACCGGAGAGCACGGCCCATGACTGCGCGATCGAGTCGATGCGGCATTCGTCGCTGGTACTCGATCCGAGCGCCGTGCCGTCGTCGAAATAGCCGCGCCGGTACCAGTCGCCGTCCCATGCGGCCGTCTCGAGCGCCTCGGCAAGCGCCGTCGCATGCTGGCGCCACGCGGTCGCCCGCGCCGACTCGCCGCGCTCGTCGGCGAGCACGGCGAAGCGTGTCAGGGCGGTGTGCAGGAACCAGCCGAGCCAGACGCTCTCGCCCTTGCCGCCCTCGCCGACGCGGTTCATGCCGTCGTTCCAATCGCCGGTGCCCATCAACGGCAGACCGTGCTCGCCGGTCGCCAGACTCTGCTCGAGGGCGCGGGCGCAATGCTCGAACAGGCTGGCCCGTTCCTCCGACTCGGTCGGCTGGAAGAACGAATCGTGCGCGCCGGGGTCCAGTGACGGCCCATGCAAGAAGGGGAGCACCTCGTCGAGCACGGTGCGGTCGCCGCTGCGCTCGACGTAGTGCGCGACCGCCAGCGCCAGCCAGGCGCGATCGTCCGACACGCGCGTGCGCACCCCGTTGCCGGCCGGCGGCAGCCACCAGTGCTGCACGTCGCCCTCGACGAACTGTCGTCCGCCGGCGCGCAGCAGTTGCGCCCGCGTCACCTGTGGCTGCGCCACCGCCAGGGCCATGACGTCCTGCAGCTGGTCGCGGAAGCCGTAGGCGCCGCTCGCCTGATAGAAGGCCGAGCGCGCCCACACGCGGCAGGCGAGCGTCTGATAGACCAGCCAGCGGTTGAGCAGGATATCGAGCGAGCGATCGGGGGTGCGCACCTGCACGGCGCCGAGGACATCGTCCCAGAAGGTGGTCACCGCACGCAGCACGGCGTTGAGATCGGCCGCGCGATAGCGGGTGACCAGGGCCCGCGCCGCCGTCCGGCTGGCGGCCTCGCCGAGGAAGAAGACCAGCTCGACGCGCGCGTTGGGTTTCAGCTCGACGCGCGCCTGCAGCGCGGCGCAGGGATCGAGTCCGGCGCCGACGCGGTCGGACATCGGGCCGGTGTCGGCCAGCGCCGCCGGGCGATCGAGGCTGCCGTTGCGGCCGAGGAACTCCGTGCGGTCGCAGGTCCAGGAGGCCTGGCGTCCGCCGAAGTCGGCAAAGGCGATGCGCTCGCCGCCCTCGTTGCGCCACGGATTGCGGGCGAACAGCGCCCCGGTCTGGCCGTCGAGCTCGCTGACGATGAACGGAGCGGCGGCGCCGCGCGTCGCGGCCAGGACCCATTCGACATAGGCGGTCACCGACAGCCGCCGCGTGCGGCCGGAGCGGTTCTCGATGACCAGCCGCGAGATCTTGATCGGGTCGTCGAGCGGGACGTACTGCACCAGCTCGAGCGCGATGCCGTGCGCGGTGTGCTCGAAGCGGCTGTAGCCCTGGCCGTGGCGCGCGACATAGGGCGCGCCCTCGTCGCGAATGGGCAGCGCCGTCGGGCCCCACAGCGCGCCGCTGTCCTCGTCGCGCACGTAGAGCGCTTCGCCGGGGCGATCGCCGACGGGGTCGTTCGACCATGGCGTCAGCTGGTTCTCGCGGCTGTTGACCGACCAGGTGTAGCAGCCACCCTCGACCGACACCTGGAAGCCGAAGGTCGGGTTGGCGATGACGTTGATCCACGGCGCCGGCGTCCACTGCCCCTCGCCGAGGATGGTCACGTACTCCCGCCCGCCCTCGGCAAAGCCGCCCAGCCCGTTGAAGAACTCCAGCGCCGGTCGCGCCGGCGCGGGTTCGGGCACGCCGCTCGCCACCTGGACGTGCGCGGCCGGGACGTAGTCGGGATCGCCCTCGCGCAGGCGGCGCACCTGCTCCGCCAGGCTGCCGCGGCGGCTGACGAGCACGGCGCGCGCCACGCTCTGCAGCAGGCCGCGCAGCTCGGCCGACACCAACTCGGCGCGCAGGACGAAGATGTTGCCGCGCACGGCTTCACCGCTGGCGGGCAGGCGCGCCGAGTTGGCGCGCAGCACCGCGTCCAACCACGGCTGCAGGTCCGACTCGTATGACGGCGGCCGCTCGTTGACGATCACCAGGTCGACGGCGAGCTGCTTCAACTGCCAGTACTCGTGCGCCCGCAGGAGCTGACGGACGATCTCGAGATCCTCGGCTTCGTCGATGCGCGCCAGGACGATCGGCAGGTCGCCCGAGATGCCCTGCGCCCAGAGCGTCGACGGTCCGCGCTGGTTGCGCGCCAGGACGTCCGACGACGGGCGCAGCGTCGGATCGGAGTAGAGCACGTGGTTGGCCAGGCGCTGGAAGAGGTGGGCCTCGTCGGGGCCGATGCCGAGATGGTGCAGCTGCACCTGCGCCTGGGTCCACGCCAGGGTCGCGGCGCGTTCGTATGAGGTGGGATCGTGATGCTTGTCGGCGAGGTCGAGCGCGGCCTCGCGCGTCGGCGCCACCACCGTCCAGAAGGCGACGCGGGCGGTCCCCCCCGGCGGCAGGCGGAGGCGGTGGCGCAGGCTGAAGATCGGATCGAGGACGGTGCCGACGGTATTCGACAGCGGCCGGTCGTCGAGCACCGCGATCGGCGTGCGGATCGCCCGGCCGCGGCCGAGGAAGCGCGCCCGGTCGGTTTCGAACTGCAGGCCGCCGACGGTCTCGCCCTCGACGACCGCCAGATGCGCGGCCCAGACCGCCGCCTCACCCGCGGCGCGCGGGCGCCGGGTGGCGAGCAGCGCACCGACGTCCTCGACGAACTCGGTCTGCACGAAGAGCTTGGCGAAGGCCGGATGCGCGGTATCCGTCGGCGGCGTGGTCAGCACGACTTCGGCGTAGGAGGTCAGCTCGATCTCGCGCTCGCGGCTGCCCAGGTTGGTGATCGACACGCGGCGCACTTCCGCGTCGTCCTCGGGCGAGACGGCGACCTCGAGGGTCGTGCTGATGGTGCCGTCGCGCCGCACGATCTCGGCCCGATCCTCGGCGAAGGCCACCTCGTAGCTGTCCGGTTCGACGCAGGTCGGTTGGTAGCCGGCCGACCAGACGTCGCCGCTGTGCGCGTCGCGCAGGAAGATGTACGTCCCCCACGCATCGCAGGTGGGATCCTCGCGCCAGCGGGTGACGGCGAGCTCGCGCCAGCGGCTGTAGCCCGAGCCGGTTTGAGTGAGCATGACCGCGTAGCGGCCGTTCGACAGCAGGTGGGTGCGCGGCACCAGGTCGTGCGGCGAATGGAAGCGGCGCTGCATCGGCGGCAACAGCTCGCGCACGTGCGGCGCCGCCCGCACCTCCTCGGCGCGCGGGCGCGCCACGGCGACGTCGCGCGGCGTCCGCTCCTGCAGCAGCAGCTCGGTCGCCTGGACGATCGGGTCGGCGTGAAAGCGCGCGCGCATGCGGCCGTCCTGCAGCACGTTGGCGATCGCCACCAGCGACATGCCCTGGTGATGCGCCATGTAGGCGCGCACCACCGCCACCGGCTCATCCTCGGGCAGGCGCGTCGGGGTATAGTCGAGCGCCTCGTACCAACCGTAGCGGCCGCGCCCGCCGGCCGCCGCCAGACGGGTGAAGTTGGCCACGGCCGCCTCGGCGTCGACCATCGCGGCGAGCGCCGTCGCATAGGGCGCGACGACGACGTCCTGGCTCAAGCCGCGCTTCAGCCCCAGTCCCGGCACGCCGAAGTTCGAATACTGATACGTCATCTCGAGATCGCGCGCGTTGTACGCCGATTCGGACACGCCCCACGGCAGACTGCGCTCGTGGCCGTACTGGATCTGACGTTGCACGACGAAACGGCTGGTCTGCTCGAGCAGGCTGCCGGCCGGCGCGCGCATCACCAGCGACGGCATCAGGTACTCGAACATCGAGCCCGACCAGGAGATCAGGGCCGAGCCGCGCGCCACCGGGGTCAGGGCGCGGCCGAGACGGAACCAATGCCGCACCGGCACGTCGCCCTTGGCGATGGCGACGAAGCTGGCCAGGCGGGCTTCGGAGGCGAGCAGGTCGTACGCGCTGGGGTCGAGGGTGCCGTCGCCGACGCGGTAGCCGATCGACAACAACTGCCGCGCCGGGTCGAAGAGGAACTCGAACTCCATCGCCGCGAAGAGGGCGCGCGCCCGCGCGCCGAGGGCGACGAGACGGCGCTCGAGGATCCGCGCCGCGACCGCCGAACGCTCGAGGGCATCGATCAGGACATCGGCATCGGGGCGCACCGCGCCGGTGTCGCGCGACGGCGCCAGCGCGGCGATCGCCGCCTCGCAGCGGTCGGGCAGGTCGGTGAGGGTCGGCACCGAGCCGAGCAGAATCGTCAGCGGATCCTCGTCCGCGTCCACCGCGTCAGGCGGGCGATCGCCGATCAGCCGCGCCCAGGGCATCAGCTGATCGAGGTCGCGCACATGGCTGTGCAGGGACGTGCCGATCGCCTCGGCCCAGTAGCGCGCCTCGGCGCTCGCCTCGTCGTCGCGCTCGGCGGCGAGGGTGCGGGCGATGTCGGCAACGGTATCGGCCAAGGGGGCGAGCGCCGTCAGGTGCACGGCCAGCGCCGCCGGCGAGCCGGGTAGAAAGCGCAGCGCGGTGTCGAGCGTATCGAGCGCCGCCTCGAGATCCTTGCGCGACACCGTCTGCGTCCGCCGGCCGTCGGCAAGCGCCACCGCCGCTTCGCGCGCCTGCTCGACCACATCGCCGAGGCCGGCGAGCCAGGCGACGCCGACGGTCGGCGCGCGCGCGATCTCCCGACAGGCGTTGTCGAGCGCGATCAGATGTCCCGCGAGGTTGCCGCTGTCCACCGAGGAGACGTACTTGGGCTCCAGGGCGCGCAGATCGCCGGTGTCGTACCAATTCAGGAAGTGGCCGCGAAAGCGCTCCAGCCCCTCCATCGTGGTGAGCGTCGCGTCCAGCCGCTCGACGGTCTCGAACGTGCCGAGCCAGCCGAGGTCGCGCGCGGCGACGACCGACAGCAGGTAGAGGCCCATATTGGTCGGCGAGGTGCGATGCGCCACCACCGGCCGCGGGTCCTCCTGGAAGTTGTCCGGCGGCAGCATGTGCTCGCCGGCGGTGACGAAGGTCTCGAAGAACCGCCAGGTGCGGCGGGCGATCGGGCGCAGGGCCTGCTTGTCGGCCGGGGTGACCGGCTTGGGGCCGGCGATCGGTGCGCGCTGACTGGCGCGCCAGGCGAACGCCGGGCCGAGCAGCCACAGCACCACGAACGGCGCCGCGATCGCCTGTGCACCATGCGCCGCGATGATCACCAGCGCACAGGCGACGGCGAGCCCGACCCCCCCGGCCAGCCGCCGATAGAAGCCGAACAGATCGAGGCGCTGGCCGAGTTTCGATTGCGCCGCGGTCACCCATTCGAGCAGATGGCGATGGCTGACGAAGAGCCGCACCAGCGTGCGGCCGATGCCGTCGAGCATGAGCCACGCTTGATGCGCGAGCAGCGCGATGCGGAACGCGGTCTGCGACACCGCCAGCGTCAGGTCGGCGCCGAGCGCCAGCAGATGGCTGCGCTTCGAGATTCCGACGCGGCGCGGCAGGATGCTGCCGCGCACCGGCAGCAGCGCAGGCAACGCCATGCTCGCCACGATGAACGCCGTCCAGATCCCGGCGGACGCGGCCGGCAGCGACCAGCCGGCCAGCAAGGTCAGCAGTGCCGTCGGCGCCGCCAGGGCGCGCAGCAGGTTGTCGAACATCTTCCATCGGCCGAGCAGCGGGATGGCGCGGCGCGAGCGATCGAGCCCGCCGCGCCCACGGCCGAAAATCCAGGGCAGCAGCTGCCAGTCGCCGCGCGCCCAGCGATGCTGGCGCGCCGCCGCCACGTCGTAGCGGGCCGGGAACTCCTCGACGACTTCGATGTCGGAGACCATGCCGGCGCGCGCGAAGATGCCTTCGAACAGGTCGTGGCTGAGCAGTGCGTTCTCCGGGATGCGGCCGGCGAGCGCCGCCTCGAAGGCGTCGACCTCGTAGATGCCCTTGCCGCTGTACGAGCCTTCGCCGCAGAGGTCCTGGTACACGTCGGAGACCGGGAAGGCGTACGGATCGATGCCGCACGGCCCCGAGAACAGGCGTTGGAAGAGCGAGCCCTCACGCCCGGTCGGCAGCGACGGCGTGACGCGCGGCGCCAGCACGGCGTGGCCCTCGACGACCCGGCCGCTGCGCTCGTCGAAACGCGGTTGGTTGAGCGGGTGCGCCAGCTTACCGACCAGCGTGCGCGCCACCCCGCGCGGCAGGCGCGTGTCGGCGTCCAGGGTGATGACGTAGCGCACGTCGGTCGGCACCGAGACCGACGCGGCGCCCGCCGGCACGAAGCTGGTGTCGGTGGCGCCGCGCAGCAGGCGGTTGAGCTCGTGCAGCTTGCCGCGCTTGCGTTCCCAGCCGATCCATTTGCCCTCGCCGGCGTTCCACATGCGGCGGCGATGCAGCAGGAGGAAGCGCGCGCCGTCGACCGCTTCGCCGTGGCGCTTGTTGAGCCCCGCGATCGCCGCGACGGCGACGGCCAGCAACTCCTGGTCGGTCGGTGTCTGTTCGGTGTCCGCGTCGGCGAAGTCGGTCAGCAGCGCGAAGCGCATGTCGCCGTCGAGCGTCGCCAGGTAGTGGACCTCGAGGCGCTCGATCTGTTCTTCGATGTCGACCCGCGCGGTCAACAGCGTCGGGACGACCACCATGGTGCGCAGGCTCGGCGGCACGCCGTCGCGCAGCTCGAGCGCCGGCAGCGCCTGCGGGCCGATGCGATGCGTCACCCAGTCGTTGACCACCGCCATCGCCGCGGCCGTCGCCGGGATGGCGGCGAGCAGCGCCAGCGCCACCAGCGTCCAGCGCTGCGGCGGATCGACGCCGACGCGCAGCTCGGCCAGCAGCGGCAGGCTCAGCATGGCGGCGCTGGCGAGGGCGACGGCCGCGAGATAGCCGGCGATGCCGGCGCCCTTCATGGCACGCACCAGCCAGTCGCGGGCTGGGATACGGTAGCCGAGCTCGCGTTCGAAGGCGCGGCGGCCGCTGGAGACCAGGTGGTAGCCGGGATCGCGGCCGCGCGAGGCATCCGGGGCGCGCGCGGCGGCCGCCAGCACGCGCTGCGTCACCTCGAGCTCGGGCAGGCGGGCGCCGCGGCCCAGCGCCTCGATCGCGTGCCGGTAGTTGTCGCGGGTGGCGAAGTCCATGGCGCCGAAGTCGCTCGCGGCGCGCAGTTGGTCGTCGACCAGGCTGACGCTCTCGAAGAACTCGGCCCAGTCGACCGACGACATCAACCGCATGCTGGTGATGACGTTGCGCACGGTGACGTTCATGGCGCCCTGGCGCTGGTGTTCCTCGTGCACGATCGCGTCGGCGGTGGTGCCCTGGGCGGCGAGCCGGTCGTCCAGCCAGCGCAGCGCCGGCGTCACGGTCGGATCCTGATCGCGCAGCCGCTGCACCAGCTGCACGGCGAAGGCGGTCTTCAGCGGCTGGCGCTCGAAGGATCGCAGGACCGCGACGGCCGCTTCGGCCGCGCGACCGTCGCTGCCCAGCAGGCGATCGGCCACCGCGTCGGCGTCCTGGCGCGCCGCGCGGTCGCTGACGATCAGCTCGGCGGCGCGGCGCAGGTTCTCGACCAACACGATGCGCAGCGTGATGGCGACGGCCCACAGCTCGCCGATGGTCAGCGGTTCGACGCGCTGATAGGCGCGCACGAAGCGCACCAGGGCCTGCGGATCGAAGCGGCTGTCGCTGTGCGCGACGAAGGCCCAGGCCAGCCCGAAGACGCGTGGATAGCCGGCCAGCGGCCCGGCGGCCAGCTTGGGCAGCTGGCGATGATAGCCGCGCGGCAGGTCGTCGCGGATCTCGCGGATCTGCTCTTCGGCGACGTGGAAGTTGTCGACCAGCCACTCCGCTGCCGAGGTGATGGCGCGCTCCTCGTGGATCGCCTCGGCGATGGCGCGGTAGGCCTCGAGCAGGACACGGCCATTGTCGCGCAGGCGCGTGGAGAGCGAACGCCCACTGCGCGGTTGCGCGGTCACCCGCTGCGCCGCCGCCAGGCTCTCGCCGTGCTGCTCGAGCCGCTCGATGCTGAACAGCTCGGCGCGAATCGGCTCCTCGGTCAACGGTGCCGCAGGCGGGCGCGCCAGGCGGAGCGCGCGCAGGATGGACCAGCTCAAGTGGACCTTTCTCGGCCCAACGTTCGAACCGCGTTGGGGTGACCATCTCACGCCCGCTCCCGCTCCACAATAAAGGGGGTTTGTCCGACGTGTCCGGCCGCCGCGGTGCGGCGCGCGATCCACGCCTCGCCCGCGGTTGCGCCTCCCCCGCCGCCGGCATAGAACCACGGCTTCGACTCGCCAGGCTCCGGCCGACAGGCCGGACGAACCAAGACCACGGATCCAGCGCGATGCACGCCGATCGGGGCCGGGAGCCCGCCCGTTTCCGCCGCCCCGTGTGCTGCCGCCTGCCCGCGTGGTCTTCTACGTTTGCGCTCGTTCAGGAGGATAGATGAAGGTTGCAGGATCAGTGGCATTGGTGACCGGTGGCGCCTCGGGCCTGGGCCTGGCGACGGTCAAGGAGCTGCTCGGTGCGGGCGGCAAGGTGATGATCGTCGACCGGCCGCAGTCCGACGGCGGCACGGTCGCCGCGGAGCTGGGCGCCAACGCGGCCTTCGCCGGCGCCGACGTGACCAGCGAGGCCGAGGTCGCCGCCGCCGTGCAGCAGACGGTCGAGCGCTTCGGCAGCGTGCACATCAACGTCAATTGCGCCGGCACCGGCGCGGCGATGAAGACCACCGGCAGGGGCGGCCCGATGCCGCTCGAGATCTTTGCCAAGGTGATCGAGATCAACCTGATCGGCACCTTCAATGTGCTGCGCCTGTGCGCCACGCAGATGATGAAGAACACGCCCGGGCCCGACGGCGAGCGCGGCGTCATCGTCAACACCGCCTCGGTGGCGGCCTTCGACGGCCAGATCGGCCAGGCGGCGTACTCGGCCTCGAAGGGCGGCGTCGTGGCGATGACCCTGCCGATCGCGCGCGACCTCGCCTCGATCGGCGTGCGCATCTGCACCATCGCGCCGGGCACCTTCGACACCCCGATGCTGGCGATGATGCCCGACCCGATGCGCCAGGCGCTGGCGGCGCAGATCCCCTTCCCGTCGCGCCTCGGCCAACCGCCGGAGTTCGCCGCCCTCGCCCGCCACATCGTCGAGAACGCCATGCTCAACGGCGAGACCATCCGCCTCGACGGCGCCCTGCGCATGCCGCCGAAGTAACCCCGCCGCGCCGCGCAGGGGGATCGATCGATGACGAGCGCCGCCGCGAACCAACCTCGCATGTCCGAGTCGCAGGTGTTCGGGCTGCGCTTTTTCCTCCTGCTCGCCGGCGCCAGCGTCGTCGCGTGGGCGATCAGCCTGCCGGATCGGCTCGGCGCCGCGCAGCGCGGCCTGGCGGCGGCGGCCAATCTGCTGGCGCGCCTGAGCGGCGGCGACAACACGGTCAGCGGCGACCACATCAACACCGGCGGCCTGCTGATCCACGTCAACTTCGAGTGCACGGGCGTCTACGTGCTGCTCATCCTGGTCGTCTTCCTGATCGCCTACCCCGCCTCGTGGAAGGCGCGCGCCGCCGGCGCGGCGATCGGCTTCGCCGCGCTGACCGCGGTCAACATCTTCCGCATCGCGCTGCTGGTGCGCGTCGCCGAGCTCGCGCCCGATCTGTTCAGCTACCTGCACGAGTACGTCTGGCAGGGGCTCTTCCTGGTGCTGGTCATCGCCTACGCGATGGCATGGGTCGAGCGCGTGCGATGACCCGCCAGCTGGCCTTCGTCGGCCGCTTCCTGGCAGTCTTCGCCCTGCTCATCTTCGCCGGCTGGCTCACCGGCGCGCCGCGCGCTTACGCGGCGGCGCTGCGCACCACCGCCAGCGCCCTCAGCCCGCTGGTCAACGGCTGGTCGCTCGAGCAGCGCGCTGAGGCCAGCGGCCGCCAGGAGATCTGGTTCCGCCGCGGCACCGCGGAGATGCGGCTGCAGCTCGGCCTCGAGCCGCTGGCGCTCAGCCTGCTACCGCTGCTGTCGCTGTTCGGCGCCACGCCCGGCATGGCCGCCGCCCGCCGCGCGGCGCGGGCCGCCATCGGCGTGGGGCTGCTCTTCGCCCTCGACCTCGTCGTCCTGCTGCTCTACCCGTGGCTGGTCGGCTCCCCCAACGCGCTGACCGACATCGTCGGCACCTTCCTCGGCCTGCTGACCTTCGTCGGCGGCCCGGTGATCCTGTGGTTCGTGCTGACATATCGCGAGCTGCGCGGCGTGTGGCGCCTCACCTAGCCTTGATGAGACAAAAGACTTCAACGCGAAGACGCGAAGACGCGAAGTGTTACCGAGGAGTCTGCACCCGGCCGGCTCTTTCCCAATCCGCATCCGCGATGTGGTTCCGGGAACGCTCG
>JBOHWA010000763.1:0-2171 GCA_050735855.1 Binatia bacterium | reverse complement strand
CCACAGGGACGGACCGGACGGAGCCCGGGGGGCGTCGCCGACGCCGCCAGCCGCCCCGGCGCCTTGTTTGGCAGAGCGGATTGTGGTCCTTTGGGGTAGCCGAACTGGGCGATCCGGCGATGGGGCGCTGCCCGTGCGTGCCCGCGAAGGAGAGTAGATGCAGACAGCCAGTGCCGGCCTTGGCTCCGAAACGTTTCTGCTGGAGCTCATCAAGCCCTCGCACTACGACGACGACGGCTACGTCATCCAATGGTGGCGTGGCAGTGTGCCGTCGAACTCCCTGTCCAACCTGTACGGGCTGGCGCAGGACGTGCGCCAGCGGAAGGCGCTCGGGCCCGACGTCGACATCGATCTGCGCGTCCTCGACGAGACCACCGCGGTGGTGCCGCTGCGCCGCATCATTCGCCGATTCCAGCGCAACAACTTCAACGGCCTGGTCTGCCTGGTCGGCGTGCAGAGCAACCAGTTCCCGCGCGCCATGGACATCGCCCGGCCGCTGCGCGCGGCGGGCATCGAGGTCGCCATCGGCGGCTTCCACGTCAGCGGCTGCCTGGCGATGCTGCCCACGCTGCCGGCTGATCTACAGGAAGCCCTCGACCTCGGCATCTGCCTCTTCGCCGGCGAGGGCGAGGGCCGCTTCGACGAGCTGCTGCGTGCGGCGCGCGAGAAGCGCCTGGCGCCGGTGTACGACTTCATGAAGGATCTGCCCGGCTTGGAGTCACAACCGCTGCCGTTCCTGCCGCACCAGCACGTGCGCCGCTACCTGGGCAACATCGCCAGCTTCGACGCCGGCCGCGGCTGCCCGTTCAGCTGCAGCTTCTGCACCATCATCAACGTGCAGGGGCGCAAGTCGCGCTACCGGACCGCCGACGACATCGAAGCGCTGATCCGCGCCAACAACGCCCAGGGCCTGCGCAGCTACTTCATCAGCGACGACAACTTCGCCCGCAACAAGAACTGGGAGCCGATCCTCGACCGCATCATCGAGCTGCGCGAGGTGCATGGGCTCAAGATCCACCTCAACATGCAGGTCGACACCTGCTGCCACAAGATTCCCCACTTCATCGAGAAGGCGGCGCGCGCCGGCTGCACCAAGGTGTTCATCGGGTTGGAGAACATCAACCCGGACAACCTCAAGGGCGCCTCCAAGGGGCAGAATCAGATCACCGAGTACCGCGTCATGTTGCAGGCGTGGCGGGCCGCCAAGGTGCTGACCTTCGCCGGCTACATCCTCGGCTTCCCCGACGACACGCCGGAGAGCATCGAGCGCGACATCGCCATCATCCAGCGCGAGCTGCCGATCGACGCGCTGGAGTTCTTCATCCTGACGCCACTGCCGGGCTCGAAGGACCACCAGGATCTGGTCCGCCAGGGCGTCGCGCTCGATCCCGACATGAACCGCTACGACAGCGAGCACGTCACCACCGCGCACCGCCACATGACCGCCGAGCAGTGGCAGTCGATCTACCACCGCGCCTGGGACCTCTACTATTCGCCGTCCCACATCGAGACCCTGATGAAGCGCGCGGCCGCCGGCGGCGCCAGCCCGCGGCGCGTCGCCGAGATGACCTTCTACTTCTATGCCACGGCGGCCTTCGAGCACGTCCACCCGCTGCAGGGCGGCCTCATCCGCCGCAAGCTGCGCCGCCAGCGCCGCAGCAGCCTGCCGCGCGAGAACGTCGTGCGCTTCGTCGCCCGCCGCGTGCGCGACATCGCCACCACCTACGGTCCGATGCTGCGCCTGCTGTGGCACATCGACCGCACGCGCCGCCGCATCCAGAACGCCCCCAACGCGCGCGCCTACTCCGACCTGGCGATCGCGCCCATCGGGGCCGGCGTCGACCAGGAGCTCGAGCTCTTCCAGACCTCCGACGCCGCGCGCGGTGCCGCGGCACGCGCCGCCGCGCGCGCCAGCGTGCGCCTGGCCGCCGCGGCGCGCTGACGCCGCTCACTGCGGCGGCGTGCGGCGCTGGCCGCGCTCCCAGAAGTAGTTCCACGCGCCGTTGACGTTGAGCGGCATGCCGGGCTCGAAGCTCGCCAGCCCGCCGCCGGCGGCGCGGTGCGTGCGCCAGCGCTCGTGGAAGATCGCCGTCGGGCAGTCGTGGCAGGGCAGGCGCCGGGCGGCCGGCGAGTCGTCGCGGGCGCGGAACAGACCGCGGGCGGTGCGATAC
>JBOHWA010000762.1:0-51065 GCA_050735855.1 Binatia bacterium | reverse complement strand
GCTACGCGGCGCTCTTCGGCGCGCCGCGATGAGCGTCGGCGCGCGGGCGGGCGGGCGCGACGCCGCCGGTGTCGGTCGCGAGCCGCGAAGTCGGCGCGCCGTCCTGTGCGCGATCGCCGCCGCGGCCGTCGCCTGGCTCTGGGTGCCCGGCGGACGGGCGACGAGCGACTCGGCATCATATCTCGACGGCGCCCGCCATCTGGCGGCCGGCGACGGCTTCACCTCGTCAGAGGTGCGGATCGGCGCCACCGCGCCGCGGCCGATCGTCGACTTCCCGCCCGGCTTCTCGCTGCTCATCGCGACAGGCGTGGCCGGTGGGCTCGATGTCCATCGCGCCGTGGCGTTGGTGGTCGGCGTCGCCTATGTCGTCTACCTCGTCGCGACCTGTCTCCTGCTGCTCGCGGTGTGCGACGCGCCCTGGCGATGGCTGGCGCTGCCGGCCACCGTGGTGCTGATGCTGCACCCGGCCGTGCTGCAGTCGCTCGATACGATCGGCAGCGACCTGCCAGGGGCGGCGCTGTGGGTGACGGCCGTGCTGCTCGGGGTACGCCTGCTCGAGCGGCCGGCGCTGGACCTGCGCCGCACCGCCGTGATCGCCGTGCTGCTCGGCCTTGCCGTGCTCGTGCGCTGGTCGGCGCTGTACCTCGCCATCGCCTTCGCGGTCGGCGTGCTCAGCGCGGCGCCGCACTGGTCCGTCAGAGAGCGCCTGCGCGCCGCGCTCGTCCTCGGGCTCGTGCCGTTGTGCATGATCGGCCCGTGGGTGATGCGCAACTATCTCTCGACGCGCACGGTCTTCGGCTACCGGCGGATCCGTCTGGTGGATCCGCCGAGCGTTGCGGCCGACGCGTTGCGCGGCCTGGGCGGAGGCCTCGTCGATCTCGTCGGCTGGGCGCCGCTCGGCGCCGCCGTGCTCCTGCTCGCGCTGCTGGGGCTCGCGCTCGCCCATCCGCGCACCTGGCGGCCGCCGTTGCGGCTCTTGTCCGTCTCGGCGGTCGTCTTCGTCGTCCTGCTCGTCGGCTCAGCCTCGGTGTCACCGATCGACCCGCTGTCCGCGCCGCGTTTCTGGCTGCCGATCTGGCCGCTGCTGCTCGCCGTCCTCATCGCGTCGCTCGTCCCGGCGCGCGGCGCGGCGCACCGCGTCGGTCTGCGGATGCCGGTCCTCGCCCTCGCGCTCGTCCTGGCGGGTGGCGGTTTCGCCGGCGCGTTCCTCGATGGCCTGGACGGCGCCGCGGCGGGCCGCGGTTTCCTCGCGCCGAGCCTGGCCGGCTCGGCGCCGATCGACTACGTGCGCGGGCGCGCATCCGCGACGCTGCTCTGCAACGATCCGCGCGTCGTGCTGATCCACGCGGGCGTGCCGCTCATCCATGAGCTGCCGGACACGGCCGCGCCGGTGCGCGCGCTGCTGGACCGTCCGCTCGCCGTACTGCTCTTCACCGAGACGATGACGCCGCGCATCGAGGCGCGGCTCGACGCGCAGCGGCGCCTGCTCGCCGCCCTGGAGGACGAGGGGCGCGTGACCAGGATCGCCGCCGATGCGGTGGGCGAGGTGTGGGTGTCGCGCTAGATGCGCGGGTCCGCCGGCGTCAGGTGTGCGCCGCTCGGCGCCGCCGGCGCGCGCTGCTAGTTTCGCGGCCGGCGCTTTGCCGCCCGTCGTCGGGCGCACCGTCGAGACCGCGGCGCGCCGCGGTGCCGGCTCCGCCAGTGACCGCCCCTGTGCGCCTGCCGCGCGCAGCGCTTGCAGCGCTGTGGCGCGTAGATCCGCGGGCGCGGCGATGCGCACGTGGCGGATGCGCGCGCCGCTGCCCACCAGGATGCCGGCCGGATCGGGAAGCTCGGCGCCGTCGCCGGCGGCGATGACGATCTGCTTGTAGGGGACGGTCGTCGCGTCGCCGGCGGCGAGGACGCCGGGCACGTTGGTCCCGCCGCGCTCGTCGATGACGATCTCGCCGCTGCGCGACAGCGCCACGTTGCCCTTCAGCCAGTCGGTGTTGGGCAGGCAGCCAGAGGGATGCCGCAACACCCGCCCCGGCGCACTTGAAAACCGGCAGCCCGCAAGCGCGCGGGGGTTCGAATCCCTCCCCCTCCGTTCTTTCTTTTCAACTGGTTACGGGCGGTCGGCACCCAGCTTCGGTCGCGCCACGGAGCAGCACTGCAAATGTCTGCAAATATGCCGTCGGTTCCGCGCATCGCCGTCGATCAGACCGCATGGAGCAGAAACAGGGCATAGTCACCCAGCCTCCCCAGATCCGACGACGCAACTCTGCGCGCTCGACATCCGACAGCCGCCTCGCGTGTCCCGTGGCTTCTCCCATCGCATCCCCTCCCGCGAACAAGGGTTCAGTTCGCGCGAGCTGTCGCGATGACCGGCTGAGAGCGCCCCCGTTCAGGGGGTCAATTTTCCACGCTGAATCACAATGCGGCCGACTATCTGCCACTCCCCCCATCGCGGAGTCGATCGATGCGGCGAGGTGCGACCTCGGCTACGAGCCCGAGGTCGAGGAGGGGATGCGGGGGCCCTTCGTCCCCCGGTGTTCGCTGCGTTGACGGGAAAAAGGCGCGCGTGCTCTAACCTCCGCACCCGCAGCCGGAGTATCGCGATGAGTCGATCAACGATTCACTCCGCTCGCAGCGCTCTCGCCGCCTGCGCCTTGCTGGCGAACCCACGGACCGCCCGCGCCGACGAGACGTGCATGTCCGATTACATGCCGAAGGTCGCCGACCAGGAGGACTACGGCTACGTCATCACCCTCGGCATGGAAGGCGTCGGCGATGGCCAGGGCAAGCTGGTCACCGTCGGCGCCAAGCGGGAGACGATGAGGTGTTCGTTCACGATCCTGCTTTAGTGCTCGCAGTGGCGACAGCTTCCTGTGATGCACCTCCACGCGGGTCTGCGGCGCAAACCTACCGATGCCGAGCAAGTCGCCGTCGCCGCCATGCTGGTCACGATGAGTGACCGAGTGTTTCACGAGCCGTTGCCAGAGGATGCGGGGAGGACTGGCGACGGCAGAGAAGGGGCATCCTCTTCGCGCGACAGATGGGGCGGCCACGATGGACGTTTCACCGCTTGTCTCTTTCCGCACGACTCGGGGGTCACCCTGGTGCTCCCGGGCGACGAACTACGCCTGGCATGGCGTGCACACCACGAACCTTTCCTGCGCCAGTTCGTGGCGGCCCTGCTCGCGACACGGGTCGCACCCTCCGATCCGGCCGCGTGCATCCTGGACGCCGGTGCCTGGATCGGTGACAACGCCCTCCCTTGGGCGACCATCCTGTCCCTGACCACCTCGAAGCGTCGTGGCCACCTCACACAAGAGGCCGGCGCTGAAGACATGACTCTGCGGTCGTCGGTGCTCGCCATCGAGCCCAACCCTCGCCATTGCGCGCTGATGGATCGCGTCGCCATCGCCAATGGCATAGACGCGAATCTCGTGACCGTGTGCTCGGCTCTCGCCGACCGCACTGGAGAGCTCGTCACGAGCGGAGATCTGGATCACTGCGCCTTCGAGCCGGGCGTCGTCGAACCGGAAATGGCGGGCACGCCGAATGCGCGCACCCGCGTGCCTTGCACCACTATCGACGCTTTGTGCTGCGGCAACTCGCCGCGTCGTCTGTTCCTGGTGCACCTGGATGTGGAGGGTTTGGAGTCTCAAGCGTTGCGGGGTGGCAACGCCACGCTGCGACGCGACCGCCCAATCGTCATCTTCGAGGCGCACCTGCGTCGCCAGGAGGCCGCCTTGCGCGACTGCGTCACCTTCCTGGGCTCCATAGATTACGACATTTACGTGATGACGGATCCGCTGGAAGGGAACTACGACGATTCCCGCAACGTGTTGGCGATGCCGGACGATCGTTCGCTCGGCGACATTCTGGCCACCCTCGAGCGCTCCACGCGTGCGGTGGTGGTCCGTCACTCACATGGCGTCTTCCACACGACCCGGTTCACGTCAGAAGACGCTGCGATCGCCGAGGTGCGCCGACGCCAAGGCGGGCCGTTCGCCTGCGTCGCTGTCAGGCACCAGGCCGCTGGCACCCTGCATGCTCGCCCGATCGCGCCGGACCGGCCGCTCGCGTCGTGCGGTGAATCCACCTGGGTGCAGGCATGCCTCGCTTACGCGAAGGACACCTCGGTCACTCGCGCACCCCTCCGCAAGATCGCTGAGGGCGAGGATCTGGCGTCCATGGCTCGGTCCATCTTATCGGGACAAGACTAAACGCTTTTTCAGCGATCGCGCTTACGCCCCAGCGTGGATGTCGAGTTGTTCCGCGTTGCGCCGGCGGTACCCTCATGGTAGCAGCCGCCACTGGCGTGGTCGGCCTATCCGATCGCGGAGGCACGGAGGCAGCGATGCGTGAGATCACACGACGTAGGTTTCTTGGACGGACGGTGGTGTTGACGATCTCAGCCTCGCGCCTCTTCCGCAGCGTTCAGGCCGGCGCCGCCGAGGTTCCGCAGCTGCTGAACTACCAGGGGCGCCTCACCGACCCGAACGGCGTTCCGACCGACGGGTCGGTGTCGATGCAGTTCCGGATCGTGGATGCCGTTGGCAACGGCCTGCCGTCGGGGTCGGCGTGGACGGAAACGCAGACCGTGGTCGTCGACAACGGGTTTTTCAGCACCCACCTCGGGAGCACCACACCGTTTCCGGCTGGACTGTTCACCGGATTGCCTCAGGATGCATCCGGGCCGCTGCGCTTCCTCGAGGTCCGTATCAACGGCGAGTTGCTGGCGCCGAATCAGCGAATCGTCAGCACAGCATATGCGCTCACGGTCGAACCGGGTCCGACTGGCCCGACGGGTGCGGGGGGAACGACCGGGCCGGCCGGGAGCAGCGGGCCGACGGGATTTCAGGGCTCGACCGGAATGCAAGGCCCGACTGGTTCTCAAGGGTCGGGCGGACCGACGGGCAGCGGAGCCCAGGGCCCCACCGGTATGCAAGGCCCGACAGGCCCTCAGGGACCAGGCGGGCCGACGGGTCCCACCGGTCCAGGAAGTAGCAATTTCACCGGTCCCACCGGTCCAGGAGATACCGGTCCCACCGGT
The DNA here is from genome assembly GCA_050735855.1 of Binatia bacterium. Classification (GTDB taxonomy): domain Bacteria; phylum Desulfobacterota; class Binatia; order HRBIN30; family CADEER01; genus JBOHWA01. The sequence continues at coordinate 46,024 of JBOHWA010000762.1, read as the reverse complement.
CCACTCGATACCGGTCCCACCGGTAGTACCGGTCTCACTGGTCCGGGAAGTACCGGTCCCACCGGGTTCACCGGACCATAGGGTTGCGGATCGAGCGCCCCGAGGACCGCACCGTGAACAAGCAAGAGCTTGCGCGAACGCGTCGACCACTCCGCGGGATCGGCGTGTGCCGCAGCGGAGTGATGCTTCTCGTCGGCTTCGTGCTGGCGTGCGCTTCCCCGAGCAGAGCGCAGCCGGTGGCTTCGAGTGCGAGCTTCCGGCTTGTGAACCCGGCGCTGAACGGCGCATCGGGGAAGTCGACTTCGGTGAGTTTCAGCCTGCATGGTTGTCTCGGCACGCTGCCCGAGGTGTCCGGCAAGTCCACCAGCGCGTCCTTCAAGGTGTACGCCGGCTGCGTCGCCGCATTGCCTGCCGGGCTGCCCGCAGATGACGACGACGGCGACGGCGTGGGCAATGCAACCGAGCAGGGTGCGCCCAACGGTGGCGACGGGAACGACGACGGGGTGCCGGACTTTCTGCAGGGCAACGTGACCTCGCTCCCGTCTCCATCGGGTTCCTACGAGACCGTCGAAGCGTGTGCGAATGCCGCATGTTCCTCGACGTGTCAGTTGCGGCGGGTCCGCGCCCTGGCGGAAGCGGATCTCCCGCAGCAGAATCCGAATCTGGACTTCCCCGTGGGCCTGCTCGAGTTCGTCATCGATTGCACGGACGCGGACATGCGCATCCTCTACTCCGCCCTCGGCGAGTTCCGCCCGGGGTTCGTCTACGAGAAGTTCGGCCCGAACCCTCCGGGTCATCAGCCGAGCGTCTTTTACACCCTGCCGGGCGTCACCTTCGGCTCGCAGCCGGTCGGATCGGATCCCGCCGTCGCGGTGGCGCTATTCCACCTGAAGGACGGTGCGGTGGGAGACGACACTGTGGCCGACGGAACGATCTTCGATCAGGGGGGGCCCGCCATTGCGCCACCGGTGGCTCCCGCGCCTGCCCTCGGGCCCACCGCCATGGCAGTCGCGCTGCTTGCGCTCTCTCTCGTGAGCTGGATCGCGTTCCGACGGAGATCGCCCGTCGCCAATGCGTAGCCGGCAGTGAGCGCCGAGCCCGTGGCTCCGCGTATCTGCCTCAACATGATCGTCAAGGACGAGGCGGCGATCCTCGAGCGCTGTCTCGCCTCGGTGCTGCCGATCGTCGACTGTTACGTCATCGGCGACACCGGCTCGCGCGACGACACGCCGGCGCTCATTCGGGAATTCTTCGACGCGTTTGACGTCCCAGGCGAAATTCACTCGTTCGAGTTCGTCAACTTCGAACAGGCCCGCAACACCGCGCTCGACCTCTGCCGGCGCTCCGCGCTGTCGTTCGACTACATCCTCCTTGCGGACGCCGATATGGAACTTTCGCACGCGCCCTCCCGCATCAAGGCCGATCTGTCGCAGCCCGCGTACACCATTCGCCAGACCGCAGGCGTCAGCTATTACAACGTGCGCCTCCTCCGGCGCGACGTTCCCGCCCAATACGTGGGAGTGACGCACGAGTACCTCAGCGTCGACGCGACTCTTTCCCGGTTCGAGGCGCTGCACTTCATCGATCACGCCTGCGGCGCCAGCCGGGCCGAGAAGACCGAGCGCGATCTGCGCCTGCTGTCGAACGCCCTCGAATACGCGCCGCATGATGCGCGGTCGATGTTCTACCTCGCGCAGACCTACCGCGAAGCCGGGCGTATCGCCGAGGCGGCGCACTGGTACCGCCGTCGCGTCGAGGCTGGCGGTTGGGCCGAGGAGGTCTGGTACGCGAAGTACATGCTGGCGCAGTGCGAGCTACGGCTGGGCAACGTCGCGGAGTTCGTGCGGCAATCGTTGGAGGCCTATGCAGATCGGCCGTCGCGAGCGGAACCGCTGTATGCACTGGCGAAGCACTACCGGATCGCCGGCGATGCTGAGGTCTGCGCCCTGTTCTGCGAGGCCGGCGAAGCCATTCCGTATCCGTCCGACGACTCCCTGTTCGTCGAGGACCACGTCTACCAGTCGGGGTTCCGAGAGGAATTCAGCATCAGCGGATACTACTGCCGCAGCGACTACCGCCGGCGCCGTGGGAGGGACGAAGCGTTGTCGCTCGCAACCGATCGAACCGTATGGCCGTCGGTGCGGGACGTGGCGCGGAGGAACTCCGCCTTCTACGCCCGCGACGTCGGCGAGGAATTCTGCGGCTGCGATTTCAAGCAGATCGCGATCCCGACGCCGGCCGGTTGGGCGGCGATGAATCCGTCGATCGCAATCGCGGACGACGAGGCATGCGCGATCGTGCGCACGGTCAACTACCGGATCGTTGACGGCCGCTACGTTTTCAGCGGCCCCGACGCTGTCGTTCGCACCGCCAACCAGTTCGTCAGCTTCGATCGCAACTACGACGTCGTCGAGAGTCGCGAGCTCGTCGATTGCACCGGCTACGTCGCCCCGCTCTCCGCGCCTGTTGTCGGATTCGAGGACTGCCGGCTGTTCCGATGGCGCGGCCGCTGGTGGGCGAGCTGCACCGTGCGGGACCGGACGTCAAATTGGCGCTGCCAGATCGCGTTGCTGCACTGGGACGACGACGGCAGCGTGACCCGAGCCGAGCCCGACGACGCCATCGAACCCGAACAACACCAGAAGAACTGGGTGCCGCTCGTCTGCGGGGACGATCTGTTCTTCGTGCACCGGACCGACCCGGGATCGCTTCTCCGCTGGGACGCGGACAGGGGATCCCCGTCCGTCGCGGCGACCAGCCGCCCAGCGATCGCCCTCGACCATCAGCGCGGCGGATCGCAGGCGATCCGGATCGATCAGTCGTGGCTCTATGTCACCCACGAAGTCGTGGTCCACGAAGGCGGCGGCCGCCAGTACCTGCACCGCTTCATCGAGCTTGACCACGCGTTTCGCGTCCAGGCGGTCAGCGATCCGTTCTTCCTGCGCCACCGCGGCATCGAATTCGTCGCCGGACTCGCCCGCGACGACCGCGGCAGACTCGTGTTGAGCTTCGGAGTGCACGACTGCGAGGCCTGGCTCGCGTTCCTCGACGAGAGGGCCGTGCTCGATCGGCTGAAGCCGATGTGAAACTCAGGCGTCAGCGGCTGCGGGGGCGTTCACGAGGTGCGGCCGAGCACCAGGGCAAGGGCGGCGCCCGAGAGCGCAATTCTCCGCTGGCCCCAGCTGGTCTGCAGCGCGCTGCGTAGTCGCGCGGCGCCGGCCATCTCGCCGAGTGCCTCGGCGCGACGCAGATCTCCGACCAGCTTCGACACGCCTGCGCGCATCCCCGCGTAGTTCACGAGGATCGTGTGGTAGTCGCCGTCGTATGGAGCGAAGAGGTGTGGGTGGGCCGCGAAAATGCGGGGTACAATCTGCTCCTCGGACGGAGCGAAGCCGCCCGCAAGCGCCGCCTCGACTTCGCGATCGAAGAGATCGCAGAGCTGCCGTAGGCGGTCGAGGTCGCCGGTGCAATAGCCCAGGGCAACGATGCCGTGCAGGTGGCGGAAGTAGTCGGGCGCGAACACCTCCGCGGGAGTGAACGGACGGAGGATCTCGAGCCGCACACGATCAGGGACGTGCACGACGTCGAAGGCGAGACCGGCGGCGGCGACACTGGTGTTGGCGACGTGGGCGAGTCCGATGTCGATCCAGCCGAGACGGGTCGCAGCAAAGGGATTCGCGTCGACGGCTGATCTCAGGAGCTGGAACTTGGTCCAGGTCAAGGCGATGTAGCGCGGCGTGTCCTTTTCGGGGTTCGCGTTGCGGACCGGATTGCGCTTGCGCGCCAGGCGAATCTCCTCCAGCCGCCCGTACCAAGGTAGTTCTTCGAGGTCGGTCGGAATCAGGCGGGTGCGCGCCAGGCCGTGATCGAATTCTTCGCGGATCCGGGCCACGCGACCGATCAGCTCACGGTCGACGTGAGCGACAAGGTCGACCGGACGGGAGAGCACGTAACGGGCATGGCGCAGGTACTCGTCGACCGAACGGCGGCCGCTCGCCTCGCGGCGCGCCAGATCGAAGAGCCCGGTCACCAGGGACAGTCGTCGCTCGGCCGGCACGGCCGCTCTCTATCGAACCCGGGAGTGGGCTCCAACAGCCACCGGTGCCTACTGTACGGGCGTGGCATGGGTGCACCGCACACGAATTCGAGCACGGACCGCCCCGTCGACGAGCGACCTGCCCCACGCGGGTCGGCGATCGCGTCAACGCGCCTGGTCGTGCTGGTCGTCTGCCACCGTACCGCCGCCGATGTTCTGAAGGTTACACTCGCGGCCTGGGCGATCAGACGTACGTGGACATCTTCACCTGCACAGTGTGACAGGCAGCGTGGAACATCTGCTGGCCAACGTCCGTGTAGGTCGCAAGCCCATCCTCGATGGCGAGCATCGGGTAGAGCATCCGCCTGTTTCCCGTTTTCGTGATCATGAAGTCAGACGCAAACACCTGCGTCTGGCTCTTGAGTGCCAGGCACTGGTCCGCGTAGCCGTTCGCGTACCGGTCCAGGATGGTCTCCGCGTGCACCCTGGACAGCAGGTACATCTGCGTACCCCAGAGATCCTGGCCGTACAGGTGCAGCCCGTACCGCACGTCCGCTTCCGGCGTCCTGTACGCCAGGACGTGGGTGCAGGTCGTTGCCGACAGGCTGAGTTGAAACGGCAGCAGATACCCGAGCAGCACGAGGTCCAACCCGACGGCCTCAACATATGGCACCAGCACGCGCACGCGGGCGCCGAACGCCGCGTCGATCAACAGGTCGTCCTCGCAGAACAGGCCGAACGCGCTCGTGTCGCGCTCGACGAAGGTCCGGATCATGTCCAGATGCCCATAGGCACAGGACCACACGCGTGCGACGTGCGAATCCAGTCCACGACCGGCTATTCTCGGGTCAGATTCCGCGATCCCGCCGTAGACATGCACGGCTGACGGGTTGAGCCCAACCGCAGCGAACCGCTTGACCATGGATTGCCGCCGCGACTCGTTGTCGTAGTTGAGGCAGTACACCGGTGGGTGCTGGCCCATGCTTACCCTTCCTTGGTGTGTCGATCACACCGGACCACCGGTTGGCCGCATTCCCCCATGTCCTCGCCGCTCGCGCGGCCTCTCCACGCTCGTCACCAACCGCTGAGGCCAGGGGACGGCACGTCCGATACCCTCGGGCGATGTGAATCGCCAGCCCCTACAGGCCATTTGCACGATCAGCGCCCGGATCCCCGGTTGAGGAGATCTGAGCTCGCTGACGCCCTAAGACATCACGGACTGAGCGACACCCGTCCTCACGACGAACAGCGCACTTGAAAACCGGCAGCCCGCAAGGGCTCGGGGGTTCGAATCCCTCCCCCTCCGCTTTTCTTCTCGGCGCCGCCGCCTGGAATTCATGCCGGTGTGACGCGTCGGCGGGTGCAGTCGCGCTGATGCGCCGCACTACGGGGCGGCCGCTGGTGGGGCTCGGGCGGCGCTTCGCCGCCGCGCTCACGTGGTCGCGCAGTACCGGTCGACGATGGCAGCGAACGGCCGCCCATGAGACAGCGTGCGCGCCTTGCGGCGCAATTGCTCGGCACGGGCCGCGTCACCGATGGCGAGGCGGCGGGACAGCATCCGCGCGTGCACTGCGACGGTCAGCGCGATCCAGAGGGGCGCCTGCAGGCGGCGGTGCACCACGTTGGCTTCGATGAAGTGGGCCTCGGCCAACTCGTACCCGCCCGAGAGCGTCGCGAGCATCCCGAGATACAGGGCGACGGATCCGTTGACCACTCCGCCGTTGGACACGATGCGGCTGTGATACGGCGCGAGCTGGCCGTACAGCACCGCCGCCGCGCCCGTGTCGCCCAAGCGTGCGGCGACGCGCGCGTAGTGGACCATGCTCGTCAGCCAGGCGAGATCGCGCCCGAAGCTCGCAAACCCGCTTCGCGCCTCGGCGCGGAGCAGGTCGCGTGCCTGCTCCTCGCGCCCCATCGCCGAGACGAGATCCGCATAGATCGCACGCGTGGCCGGGATCGCCGCGAATCTCGTCAGCCCCGCGCGGGCGACCGGCTCCAATTCGTGGAGGCGATCCTGCGCCGCGCGGATCCCCCAGAGCTGATACGAGTACCAGACGACGGCGTCGCGCCGGCCCATGGACCAGCCGTGCGCGAGCGCTTCCGCGCCGAGGCGCTCAGCCTCGTCGAGCCGTCCCGCAGTCAGCGCCCGCGAGGCCTCCCACCGCATCAGCGGCCAGCGGAGTGCCGGGTCGCGCAGGCGCTCGGCGGCATTGCGGACGGCGCCGAGCGCGCGGTCGAACTCGCCGCTGTCGCCGGCCTCCACCGCGAGGGGCAGGCGGTGCAGCTGAACCCAATAGTGCGGGAGAGCCTCCCGGACCGGCGTGACGAGATCCATCATCTCGGCCACCATCGCCCGCCGCCGCTCGAAGCCATCCAGGGATTGCTCCATCTTGTACGCGGACCGGAGCACGTCCAGCAGCGTTGCGGCGTCGCCGAGGCGGCGCGCCATGGCGACTGCCGCGTCGATGAGCGATGTCGCCTCCTCGGTGTCGCTTCCGTGCGAGAGCTCGGATGCCAGGGTCGCAAGTAGTCGGGCGCGATCGTCCGTCTCGCCCTCGCCGACGCTGGCCAGTGCCGCACGCAGGACGCGCGCGCGCTCGGCATCAGCTCGTCTGAGCGGGTTCGTGAACGCCCTCGTACCGGTCAGCGCGGCGCGGTCGAGCGCTCGTGCATCGGCCGGCGTCCCGCCTTCGGCTGTGGCGGCAGCATCGGCGTCGCGGCGCGCCGGGCGTCCGCGCTTCGGCGGAACCCCTCGGCGACTGCCGTTCGCCGGCGGATACCGGTCGTCCAGGGCGGGTTTCTCTGGTGCGACCGCAGCGGTCGACGGAACGACCGCCACGTCAGCGACGAAGCGAAACCCGCGGCCGTGGACCGTGCGGATGATCTCGTCGGCCCCGCGATTGCCCAGCGCCCGCCGTGCCCGGGCAACGCACTGCGCCAGGGCGGCGTCGCTGACGAATGCTCCCGGCCACAGCACCTCGTGCAGCTCCTGCTTCGAGACCACCCGATCGCGGTGCCGAAGGAGATAGGTGATGAGGTCGAACGGCTTGGGCTCGATCGCCACCTCGTTGCCCCGATGGGCCAACGAACGCGTGTGCTCGTCGAGAACGAAGTCCCCCCGGATTCGAACCCCCATAGAGGAACCTTCTACCCTGAGGAGATTATTGGCAAATCGGCAGGCGTATGACACGGAACACTTCGAAAATTGTTTACGTGGTTATGAGATCGTCAGAATTCCGTCAAGCATCTGCCCAACCTGTCTGGCATCAGTGCGCGGAATGTTCACGGCGGCCTGGTTCCCAAACGCGCTAAGGTGGCCGATCGTTGCCGGGGTGTTCGGCGCCGTTGCCGCACTCATCCTTCCGCGCGTGTACGAGGCCGCTACCGACTGGTGGTCGAATCGGGGCGCGCTGGTCGTCATCGACGGCCAGGCGATCACGCGTGCCGATCTCGAGCATGAGCTGACGCGGCGCGGTCTCGGACGAGCGCTGCCGCGAACGGGCAGGGTCGTGCTCGACGACCTGGTCGAGCTCGAGACCCTCACGGCGGCGGCCAGGCGGGCGGGCTACGCGGACGATCCGGACGTCCGCCTCGAGGTCAAGCACGCGCTGGCCGGCCGTTACCGGGACGCCACCATCGAAGGTCCCCTGTCCGACATCGCCGTCACCAATCAGGAGATCGGCGCTTACTACGACGCGAACCCCGGCGAGTTTACCCTGCCGGAGGCGGTCCACGCCGCCGTGGTGCGCTTCGCGGTGCCCGCCGGCGCGCCCGAGGAACGGCAGCACGCGATCCTCGAACGGGCCGAGCAGGTCCGCCAGGAGGCACTGGGCGAGGGCGCCGACTTCGCCCGGCTCGCGGTCCGGTACTCGGACGATCAGGCCACCCGCTATCGCGGCGGCGATGTCGGCTGGGTCGCGAGAGGCCAGAAGGATTCGCGGCTCGAGCCAGCGGTGATCGATGCCGCGTTCGCGCTCGCGCAGCCCGGCGAGGTCGGGCCGCTGGTGCCGACCGCGACCGGCATACACCTGATCAAGCTGCTCGAGCGGAAGCCGGAGCGCATGCGGCCGCTCATCCAGGTCAAGGACGACATCCGCGCCCGGGTGCTCCGCTCCAAGCGGGCCGCCCGGGAGCGCGAGCTGCACGCGCGCGCCGTGGCGGGAGTGGAGGTGCGGGTGCACGAGGAGCGCATCGCCGAGCTCGGGCTCGCCGCGCCGGACGCGAAGGAGCGCGGTGCCGAGCCGCCGCAACCATGGATGGCACAACGATGAAGCGGGCGGGACTGATCGCACTGGCCACCCTCCTCCTGTACGCCGGGCCGGCGCGCGCCGGCGAGCCGACGTTTGCGCAGAAGATCCAGCTCGTACCCGGCTGGAACGCCATCTACCTCAACGTCCAGCCGGTGGAGAGCGATCCGGCCATCGTCTTCGCCGGGAAACCGGTGCTCTCCGCGTGGACGCGCGGTGCCGAGCCCGGCGGGCCGGATTTCATCGTCAACCCCGAGGAAGTGCTGCGCCCCGAGCTGAAGCCGCCCGGCTGGCTCGTCTGGGTGCCCTCCGGCCAGCCCGATTCGTTCCTGACCACGCTGGTCAGCATCCAGGGCAACCGCGCCTTTCTCGTCCATCTCGGCGGCGACGCCGCGGTCGATCTGACGGTGACCGGACGCCCGCTCGTCCCGGTCATCCCCTGGCAGGCCAACGCCTTCAACCTGGTCGGCTTCCCGATCGACGAGGATGCCCCGCCGACCTTCGCGAGCTACCTCGGGTCGTCGGACGCGCTGCGCGATCAGCCCGTCTATCGCCTGTCGCCGACCGGCATCTGGGAGCGCGTCGCGGTGCCCGATGTCGAGCAGATGCGCTTCGGCGAGGCCTACCAGGTCTATGCGGCGACGGGCACGAGCTTCATCGCGCCGCTCGCGCTCGACGTGCCGACCACTGACGGCCTCGACTACGGCCGCGGCGTCACCTCGCACACGCTGCGCATGACGAATACCCATGACGTGGCGGTCACGGTCCAGATCGCGGCGCTGACGGCGCCTGATCCGGCGCCGCTCTCGTACTTTCGCGTCCGCACGGAAGCGCCGGGGGTCGGCACGCTGGAATGGCCGCCGCTGCCCAGCCCGCACCAGGTCACCATCAGCGCCGGCGCCGTGCGCTCGGAGCGCCTCGCCCTGCGCCGCGGCGATGCGCCGCCCGGTCAGATCGGCACCGTGCTGTCGGTGCGCGACGGTCTCGGGACGCGCTGGCTCCTGCCGCTCACCGCCCGCGGCCTCGGCGGGAGCGCGCAGGCGGCGCTGAGCGGGGTCGCCACCGGATCGGATCTCGCCGGCCTGTGGGTCGGCAACGTCATCGTCGATCGCGTCAGCCAGCCGAACCTCCACCCCGCGGGCGGGACCCCGGTGGGGGCGGTGCCGGGCGAGAAGGTCTGTCAGGGCGGTCCGAACATCGGCCGCGCCTGCGCCAAAGACGGCGACTGCGCCGTCTACTGTTCGCTGCACTGTGCGAGCGGCCAGCAGGTGGACGAGGCGTGCACGCCGGCGACGCAGGCGCAGGCGTGCGACGGCGCCGCCTGCCCGGCGCCGGCCAGCCGCTGCGCCGGCGGCGTCAACGACGGTTTGCGGTGCGGGTCCGACGCCGATTGCCAGGGCTCGCCCTGCCGCACGCTCACCGACCGCTGCAAGGGCGGCCCGCGCGAGGGCGCGCTGTGCGACGGCATCGACGGCAACGACTGCCCGGACGGCGCCTGCGGCGAGGTCCTGCGCTGCGCCAACGACCAGGACGTCGAATGCACGGCCGAGACCGCCGCCACGGTGTGCCCGGGCTCGACCTGTGCGCCGATTCGCCTGTGCACGGGGGGGAGCAGGATCGGCCAGGCGTGCGACGCGCACGACTGTCCGGCGGGGGAGTGCGTGCCACCCGACAACACCTGCCTGGGCGGCGCCGATGCCGGCGCGGCCTGCGGCAGGGATGCCGATTGCGTGAGCGGGAACTGCAACGCGAGCAGCCGCTGCCTCGGCGGGCCGAACGACAACCGCGCCTGCGTCACGCACGCCAACTGCGGCGTCTCGAGCTGCGCCGCCCCGAGCGGCCGCGCCTCGGAGTTCCCGTTCCGTCTCATCCTGCACGTCGACGGCCAGAACCACGTCACGCTCCTGAAGCAGGTCATCGAGATGTTCCAGAGCGGCACGATGACCCGCGACGACGACGGCACACTGGTCCTCGGTCAGGTGGGCAAGCCCGTGCTGTTGACCGACGACGAGCTGATCCCGAAGTTCCAGGGCGCGACGCTGCGCGACGGCGTCCCCGTCGGCCGTCGCCTGAGCACGGCCGCGTTCGATTTCCCGGGCAACGACCTGCCCATGTCCAACAACGGCTTCGGCTGCGGCTCCCGCGCCAGTGCGGTCATCGCGCTCGACCGCAATTTCCCCACCAACCCCTATCGCCACCAGTTCCATCCCGATCACGACAACCTGAGCGGCGCCGCCGGCAGCACCTGTCGCGGTGGCACCCACGCCGGCGCCGGCTGTGCGGCCGACAGCGACTGCCCCGACGGACGCTGCGAACCTGTCGAGGAGGCGTTCAACATCACCCGCGAGATCGTGCTCTCGTTCGCCGCCGGCACATGCAGCGGCGGCGACCGCCCCGGCGAGCTCTGCGCCGACAGCGACGAGTGCGGCGAGGGCGGCAGCTGCGACCCCGACCCGGCCCCCCCGCCCGAGCGATGCGCCGACGAGATCGAGGGCGTGTACCGCGAAACTATCCAGGGCCGGCACAGCAAGCCGATCGCCGTCGCCGGCACCTTCACGATCCGGCGCGTCACCGACGTCGCCACACTGAACCCGGGCTCGAACTGATGGACCGCGTGAACGGAATCCTCCGCTGCTTCGCCGCGCCCGAGCCGGTAGCGCTCCGCCCACACGCCGGCGCCGCCCCCGGGCGATCCGCCCTGGCGGTCCTCACGGTCGCCGTCCTGCTGCTGCTCGCCGGTCGCGCGCACGCCTGGCCGAGCGCCATCGGCAGCCAGTTCGGCGAGCAGACGAAGGCGGTGGCGACCGACAAAGTCGGCAACACCTACGTCGCCGGCACGTTCGAGAGCGTGCTCGTCGCGAACGGCCACACCGTCACGTCGAACGGCCAGCGCGACGTCTTCGTCGCCAAGCTAGACGCCCTCGGCGGCGTCCTGTGGATCGCCAGCGCCGGCAGCGACCTCGACGACGAGGTCGGCGGCATCGGTGTCGACCCCGGCGGTAACGTGTACCTGGCGGGGACGTTCTACAAGACCATGTTCTTCACCGCGGACGAGAAGGTCGCCGACCCGCTCGACCTGCAATTGACCGCCCCGACGAGCGAGTTCGGAGTTTCCGGCATTACCTGCCCAGCGCACATCGACGCCACGGATGGCTTCGTCGCCAAGCTGGACAAGGACGGCAAGTGGCTGTGGGCGGCGCGCGCCGGCGGCAAGGGGTTCGACGCCGCCAACGACTTGGCCGTGGCGGCGAACGGGGTCTACGTGACCGGCTCCTACGGCAACATGCTGCAGCTCTTCAACACCGGCAGCGCGACCTCAGCGGTGCCGGACCTGCCGATACCGACAGACCGTCCCGACGAGCTGGGCGGATGGGACGGCGCCGCCTGTGAAGTCGATATTGGGTGTGAGGATCCTGTCCTTTTTCCGGGGGACGTGCCGAGAATACGGTCTTCCTTCCGTGCCGAGTGCCAGCGGCGCAGCGACATGTTCGTTGCCCGCATCGATTTCAACGGCAGGTGGACGTGGGCTGTACGCGGCGGCGCGGCTGTCAGCGCGCGATCGGGAGACGCCATCGCGGTCGACGCCGGCCGCAACATCTATGTCAGCGGTCTGCGAACCCCCGCCACCGCGGGGCTGTGTACCGGTCTGGCCGGAGGGACGTGCGCGATCGACAGCGATTGCCGGTCCGGCGAGCGGTGCGATGTCCCCGATACGAGCTATCTCGCCAGGGTGGTGGACAACGGCACCACTGGCGCCGTCCGGCACGCGGTCGCCGATCTGAAATTTGCGGCCAGCGACGTGGCCACCGACGGTTTTCAGAACGTCGTCGTGGGAGGTACGGCGGAGCAGACGGTGACCGTCGGCGCAATATCGTTTCCCTACGGCAGCCATCTGTCTCCCGCGCCGATCATTGTGCGTTTCGCGGATACGGGACTCGCCTTCGCCGGCCAGTGGGTGAGTGGCGGGGCCCTGAACGGGGTTGACTTCTCCTGTTCGAGCTGTGAGTTCGGCGGCGACGCGGCGGGCAACGGCGTAGCCTTCGACGAGGACGGCAACTCCTATTTCGCGGGAGAATTCGGTCCGGCGACGGTTGCCGACGCGAGCGATTTCGACGCACCGTTCGGTCCGACGGCCGCCGTCAACAACGGCGGCCACGTAGGGGGCTGGACGGTCGGCAACGGCGGCGTGGGCGCCATCACGGTCCGGGGCCACACCGGCATCACCGGTGTGGCGAGCGGTCGGGGGCGCTCGATTCTGTTCACGGGGAGTTTCTTTACGGGGACGCAGATCATCCGGCGCACGATGCCGATGCGCTCCACCAATCGCTACAATCTCCGCTTCGCGCTCGCGGCGCAGCCACCCCGGACGGACATTCCGGTAAGAGTGGATCCCCAGTCGCTCCGGATGAAGTGGAGCGGTGTGGCGTTCGACGTGGCGAACGCGTGCCATACGGTGCGCCCGTCACAACGGATCGCCTTCCAGGGGCCGCCGGACCCAACCATTCGGTTCAACCCCGCCGGCCTGGCGAGCCTGGTAGCGGCGTGGGAGGAGATCGAGTGTCAGGTCGCCGGCACGGACTTTCCCGCCGGAACGGAGCTGCAGTTCGAGGGCACCTCCAACCTGGCAATCGACGACATTCGCCTCATCGCGCTCGACAACGATCTTTTTCCCGAGGGAATCGTCTATTTCCTAAAGGGGTCCGTTATTTCGGCGTCGTCGCTGTCGGCGTTCTCGCTCGCGAGCGAGACCGAGATCTTCGTGGCGAGCCTCAATCCCGACGGGGAATGGCGCTGGGCGAAACGCGCCGGTGGCGAGGGGACCGAAGCCGCGCTCGCCATCGCCGCGGCGGGCGACGGCGAGCTGGTCGCGGTCGGTGACTTCACCGACGCCGCGGCGTTCGAGAACCCGCCGCCGAACGAGAGCGGCGCGCTGACCGCTGCCGGCGGCACGGATGGGTTCGTGGCCCGCATCACCGATGCCGGCCAATGGGTGGCGGAGCAGAAGTGGGTCGTCGGGCAGGAAGTGCCGCGCCCGGCCGGGGCGGTGGCGAAGCAACCGGTGATCAAGCTCGCGGGTGCCGGCGATCCCAACGCCTTCTTTCTGTGGTCCGAGTTCGACAAGAAACTGTACGCGATCGGCCCCGCCACCGCGAGCGTGAGCTGGTTCGAGACGCTGCAGCAGTTGGAGCCGCGGAAGATGACGACCGGCACGGCGGACTTCCCCGGCAACGGCGGACGGTCGGGACGCACGCAGACGCACGTCTCCGGCGCGCCGGTCGATCTCGAGCTGAATGCCGCGGTGCAACATTGCGGGGCAGACGCGGCCGGCGACCACCCATTGTATGCCTGTCGCGACGAGCGCGGCAACCCGACGACGGAGTGCGGCACGTCGCCGGTCTGCGCGCCGCTCGGCAGTGAGTATCGCTACACGCTGATCGTCCGCGAGGGCGACAAGCCGAGCTTCACCAACAACGGCGCCCGGATTCGCATCGACAATCAGAAGAAGGTGTACGACGCCACCAGCGAGGGGCACAGCGTCCTCGTCTACGTCAACGATCCGTCCGCCGACCCCAGCAAGGGCACGGTCAGGATCGACGCCGTGCGCACGGTCCTGCCGCGCGGCCACTGCCAGGGCAGCGGCCCGTCGCAGGGCCGGTCGTGCCGGGTCGATGCGGACTGCGGCGAGTCGGCGCCCTGCGGCATGGCGACCGACGCCAGCTGCACGATCGGCGCGCCGCTCGCCGATCCCACGCATCGCGATCCCACCCGCCGCAACGGCTGGGTGGTCAACCCGGCGTCCCGCTACGACGGCGCCGGCGCCGACCGCGCCCACGTCCGCGAGACGCGCGCCGGCCCCATCATCCCCGTCAACGAGGATTCGCCCGCCGACTCGAGCGACGACATGGTGGTCGCCTGGTACCACCAGAACGAGCGCGGCATCGCCTGGCCGGACGTGGCGACCCGCTACGCCTGCGCCTGGCCGGCGAACCCGGACAAGATCGTCATCGCCAGCGGTCTGGGGTCGGATCAGGGACGGTGCGGGGGGGATTCCCTGAACCTCGGCCAATCCTGCCGCAGCGACGGGGATTGCACCCAGCCGATCCCGATCTGTCTTCCGTGTCCGCCTGGCACAGTCTGCGGGCCTCCGCAGGGGGCCTGCCTGGGGTCGAACCGTCCATGCTCGGCCGGCGAGCGGTGCGTGCCCCGTTGCGACGTCCAGCCGGCGCTCGACCCGGCGGTGTTCCCGCGGGCGCGAGTCTACGACCAACCGAATAGGGAAGACGCGGCGGGCGTGAAGGTGCCGGGCTTCAATCCCAACGAGGAGCACGCCAAGCTGTTCCCGTCCAGGACGGGCCTCTCCTCGCCGGCGGTCTTCGCGCTGCGCAACGACCTCGGCGATCCGAAGGGCAGCGACGTCAACGAGCTCTCCGAGCCCTACGTCCTGCTCAAGTACCTCGACCCGCAGAGCAGCGAATGGCGCATGCGGGTCTACGAAGTGGTCGCGGAGCAGGGGCCGTTCACCTTCCAGTACGATGTCGCGGCCGGGCAGCAGATCCAACCCCCGTATCCGCTGAACATCCTGCCGCCGTGCGCCGACTCGTGCGCTCCCGACGTCCTCGACTGTGGCGACACCCCGCTGCTCGCGAGTTGCCAGACGACGATGGAGGGACATTGTGCGGGCGGCGGCGCGCGGGAGGGCGTCCGCTGCGATACCGACGCGGAGTGTCCGGGTCTCGCCAGTAGCTGCGCCATCAAAGCGCAGGACCGCTGCAGCGGCGGCCCGCGGCACGGCGAGATGTGCGGCAACGACGCGGCCTGCGCCGCCGGGCCGACGTGTCGAAGGGCCGTGGGCGCCGCCGCCGGAGCGTGCGCCGGCGGCTCGCTCGACGGCGCGGCGTGCACCGCGGACGCGGACTGTCAGAGCGCCTGCGCGAGCCTCTGCGACCCGGCGGGCACGAGCGGCAACCTGGCGCTGTTCAAGGACTACCGCGGTCTGGGCGGCGACGGGACGTGGACCGGGTGGTGGGCCCGATCAAAGGGCACGGTGAAGACGCAGTTCTTCTATCCGCTGCAGCCCGAGTTCTACGCCAAGGGGTTCGACCTCGACCACGACGGCGCGCCGGACGATGCGTCCGGCACCTGCGTGCCCTGGCTCGACCGGTACGCCAGGGACGTCAAGAAGGCTCCCGACGACCCGAACGGCTTCGCGCCGCCCGTCACCGTCGCCTTCGAGAGCGACTGGCCGCAGGACCTGCCGCAGCTCGAGGTCGGCGAGACGCTGCTGCGCCCGGCGACCTGCGACGGCGAGACATGCCTGCCGAACATCGCCGACCAGGCCGCCGCCGAGGTGATCTTCGAGCAGCACGACACCGGGCCGATCCAGAACGACCGCGGCGATCTCGTCCGTCTGTTCAACCCGCTCGCCGAACGCGCCGTCTTCCTGCGCCAGGTCCCCGCCGACCTGGCCACCGACCGCGACGGGGCGCGCACTTTGATCACCGGCAACCTCGCCGGCACAAAAATCCCGTTCGCGCTGCGTACCCGCCTCAGCTTCGAGCCCGGTCCGCTCAGCCTCTGCGACGGCGGCGTCGGCGACGCGCTCGGCTGCAGCGCCGCCGACACCACGGCGTGCGCCGGCGACGCCGCGCGCGGCATCGCCAAGGGGACGTGCAAGGTCGGCGGCCGGCTCCGCTTCCGCGGCGTCTCCGACGACCGCAACCTCGGCGAACCGCTGCTCCTGCCGAACATCCTCACCGACGGCGAGTGGGAATCGCTGCGCAAGCTGAGCGAAGACTCCGATTTCGGGACCGCGGTCGACAAGCTGTATCGCAAGACGCGGAACCCCAACGGCGTCAACCGCCCCGGGACTCCCGCCTGCCATCTGCATCTGGATGACATGGCTCCGTGCCCGCTCGAGGTCGGGTTCGTCCCCGACGAGGGAAGCGGTGCCAAGCCGGAGAACGTGCTCGAGACCAAGGCCCTCAGCGCCGGCGATCCGCGCAGCGAGGGGCTGGTGACGGTGATCTTCAACAACGATCGCCAGCTCAGCCCGGAGCCGGTGACGGCGAAGGTGATCCGCGTCGGGTGCGGGCCTTACCAGGGCCAGGTCCAGGTCATCCAGTCCGACAACGTCTTCGACGAGCAGCTCACGCTGCGCCACAACGGCGACTTCGGCGGCGACCCGGGCCGGCTGAAGTTCGAGTGGTGGTACGCGCTGAAAGGCAAGGACTGCAAGAGCATCACGACGTTCCCCGGAGACCCGGGGTCGCCATGGGAGTCGCTCGGCGGCGGCAACGGCGTCGTCGACTGGACCCTCGAGGGTCCGCAGCTCGAAAGCCTGGCCGACACCTGCATCTACACCCGCTACACGGGCTACCACGGTGTCTGCGAGAACAACCCGGTGAGCGAGTGGGCCGGCGCGCCGCTTCCCAATTCGGGGACGAGCTCGCATCCGGGGCCGATCTCGCAGCTCGCTCCCGGCTGGCTGTCGCGCGTCGCCCGCGCCCTGAATCCGTTCGACGCCCGCACCAAAGATTTCCGCCAGTCGGCCGTGAACACGTTCGCGAGCATGATCGCCCAGGCCGGCAAGCGCTACGAGGGCGACATCGCCTTCAACGGCAACGCCGACAATCTGAACCGGCTGGGGCTGATCGAGACCTACGAGACCGTCCTGCGCCGCGGCCTGGACCTGTCGATCGACAGGGGGCTCAACGTCGACGCGGTGAACGGCAAGCTGCTCGACATGACCAGCCGCGTCGCCAGCCTGTACATGCTGCTCGGCAACGAGGCCTTCTCCGACGCCCAGGACCCGACCATCGGCTTCAGCACCTCGAGCGAGCTCGGCTCGCTGGCACCGGCCATCTTCGCCTTCCAGGATCAGCTCGACTCGCCGCTCTCCGAGGAGCTCGCGCTGCTGCGCGGACGCGACGACGGCGGCGGGCCAGCCCCCATCTACAACCGCTTGATCTGGAACTTCACCGGCGGCACCGGGCAGGTCGCGTACCAGCAGAACTACAACGTCCACGACCAGGACCAGGACGGCTTCATCAACGAGTTCGATGCCAAGCTGCTGTTCCCGCAGGGCCACGGCGACGCCTGGGGCCACTACCTGTCGGCCCTGACCGCGTACTACCGGTTGCTGCGCAACACGGGCCTCGACCCCGATTCGCCGGCCGACGATTTCCGCTGGATTCCCCGCTCCGACTCGGTGCTGGTCGCCGGCAGCGAGACGCTGGTCGACTTCGCCGACGAGCGCAAGTTCGCCGACGCGGCCGCCGCGCGCGCCCGCAGCGGCGCGCAGATCGTCGACCTCACCTACCGCCAGCGCTGGGTCGACGACCCGGCCGGGCAGTGGCAGGGCTACAAGGACACCGACCCCAATCGCGCCTTCGGCGTCGCCGAATGGGCGGCGCGCGCCGGACAGGGCGCGTACTTCGACTGGGTGGTGGCCAACGCCATCCTGCCGTCGGCGAGCGACAAGCCGCCGGGGATCGAGAAGATCGACCGCACGACGGTGCCCGAGCTCAACGAGATCGTCAGCCAGTTCCACGCCGTGCAGGCCAAGCTCGACCAGGCCGACGCCGGCCTGAACCCGGTCGGCCTGGCCAAGAACGTCGTGCCGTTCGACATCGACCCGACCTTCCTCGACACCGGCTCGGGCATCCAGGGCCAGACCCACTTCGAGCAGATCTTCGAGCGTGCGGGGGCTGCCTTCGCCAACGCGGTGCGCGTCTTCGACTACGCCAGCAGCCTCACCGCGCGGCTGCGCGGCAACCAGGACTCGGTCGACGATCAACGCCAGAACGTCGTCGAGCAGGAGCGCGACCACAACAACCGGTTGATCGAGATCTTCGGCTCGCCCTACCCGGAGGACATCGGTCCCGGCAAGACGTATCCGTCCGGCTACACGGGTCCGGATCTGTGGAACTACGACATCGTCGAGCGCTCGGAGCTGACCGGCGGCGAACCCGGGCAGACCGAGGGCGTGCTGACCTGCGACGCAGGAACGTACGAGGGGTTCCCGTGTACGACCTATGCGGACTGCTGCGAGTCGGACGACTGCCCCGACCCCACCACCGAGAACCGCTGCCAGCCGGGCGGCGACTTCACCTCGTTCGAGCTGGAGAGCATCGTCCATAAGACCGTCAACTGCAGCGATGCCGACGAGCAGGACAGGGAGGATGTCAGGAACAGCTGCCGGCTCGATCCGGCATCGGGCAAGTTCGCCTACGACGAAGACGGGTTTCCGGAGACCGTCAGGGGCACCCTGGCGGTGCGGCTGTCGAACGCCGGCTTCGGGCGCGTCAAGGACCCGTCGTGGACGCGCCGGACCTCGCCCGGCGCGCTGCAGATGGCGCGCTCCGACCTGATCCAGGCCATCGGCCAGTTCCAGCGCGCCGTCGCCGAGCACCGGGCGACCATCTACCAGATCGAGTGCGATCTCAGCTCGATCAGGGGACAGAACAACGAGGCCGAGGACGAGATCGAGGTGCTGCAGACCAAGCGCGATACGAAGATGGGACTGGGCGCGCTCATCGGGGTCGCGAAAGGGGTGCAGCTGGGCGCCGCCAGGGCGCAGTACATAATCGAAAAAGCGGAGGACGCCCTGGTAGCGGGACAGGCCACGATCACAGGCGCGGGCGCCACCGTTATCGGCGATCCGAGTTTTGCTGTTCGTGCTGTGATCAAAACGGGTGCGACCGCCGCGGCTACCATCACCGGCTACGTCCAGGACGTGGCCGAGCTCGCACAGACCGCGGCCGAGCAGGCGAAGGATTCGGAGGACGACAAGGCGGAGGTGAGAACCGCCAGGCTCGAACAGCAGAACGCGCTGTTCACCCAACTCGGCGCGATCGGCCAGCACGTCACGGCGCAGACCGCGGCCAGCAGCGCGGTCGCGACGGCGACCGAGGCCGTGCGCCAGGCACAGGCCAAGGTGGACGCGACCCTCGCCGACGGTCTGCGGATCTACGACCAGCTCATCGCCTTCCGCAAGAAGACGGCGGCCAAGGTGGCGGATCTGCGGTACAACGACATGGCGTTCCGCATCTTCCGCAACGACGCCCTGCAGAAGTACAAGGCGCAGTTCGACCTCGCCTCGCAATACGTCTATCTCGCCGCTTCCGCGTACGACTACGAGACCAACCTGCTCGGCACCGAGCCCAACGCCGGCCGCCGGTTCCTCACCGACATCGTCCGCCAGCGCAGCCTCGGGCAGGTGGTCGACGGCGAGCCGGTCATCGGCTCGCACGGCCTCGCCGACACGCTCGGCCGCATGCGCGCCAACTTCAACGTCATCAAGGGCCAGCTCGGCTTCAACAGTCCCGAGACCGAGACCAACCGCTTCTCGCTGCGCCGCGAGCTGTTCCGCGTCCTGGCGCCCGAGAGCCTCTGCGGCGACGGCGACGATGCCTGCCGGCAGGATCCGCAGAACGCCGCGCTGCTCGCCGGCTCGGACGCCAAGTGGCGCCGCATGCTCGCCGATCACTACGTCGCCAACCTCTGGCAGGTGCCGGAGTTCCGCCGCTTCGCGCGGCCGTTCGCGCCGGAGAGCGCGGGGCCGCAACCGGGCATCGTCATCCCGTTCGACAGCAAGGTGATCGCCGGCCTCAACTTCTTCGGCCGGCCGCTGGGCCCCGGCGACAGCGCCTACGACGCCTCGAAGTTCGCCACCAAGGTGCGCTCGCTCGGCGTCTGGTTCAGCAACTACAACGGCCGCGGGCTCTCCAACACGCCACGCGTGTACCTGATTCCGGTCGGCGCCGACGTGCTGCGACCGGTGTCCGCGACCGACTTCACGCCGCGCGACTTCCTCATCCTCGATCAGAAGATCCCGGTGCCGTTCCCCATCGGCCAGACGGATCTGACGGATCCCGCCTGGAGTCCGATGCTCGACACGCTCGGCGGCAGCGCCACCGACATCCGCCGCTACGATGCGCTGCGCGCTTACCACGACAGCGGCTTCACCCAGGACCAGGTGACCTACAGCAGCCGCGCCGTCGGCCGCTCGGTGTGGAACACGCAATGGCTCCTCGTCATTCCCGGCAACACGCTGCTCGGCGACTCGAACGAGGCGCTGAACCGGTTCATCTACGGCCAGCGCGTCGGCGGCGGCGGCCGGATCGTCGACAAGAACGGCCTGGCGCGCGACGGCAATGGCATCTCCGACATCCGCATCTTCTTCCAGACGTATGCCTACTCGGGGAACTGAAGCGATGACCGGTAGTCGAGCCCCCAGTCCCGCCGGATGCTGCCCGAGCCGGCGCAGTGCGCCGGTCAGTGCGGCGCTTCTCGCGTCGCTGCTCCTGCTCTCCGTATCGGCGGCGCGCGCCAGCTTCCCGGCGCCCGATGCCGTGGTCTGGGGATCGGTCACCATCAACGGCAGCGCCGCACCGGACGGCACGATCGTCACCGGCCTGGTGAACGGGGTCGAGCGCGCCGCGCACGCCCTCGGCAGCGACGCGCAGGCGCCGGACCTGTACTCGCTGCGGGTGCCGATGTCGCAGCCGGAGTTCTTCGACGACCCGCCCCTCGCGGGCACGGCGTTCACGGGCGACAGCCTGCAACTGATGGTGGAGGGGCACCTGGTCGCCGAGGTGCTGCTCGAGGCGGGCACGCTGACCCGCAGGGATCTGAACGACGTCGGGTTCCCGCCGGCCACTTTCACCGGGACGCCGCTTCGTCCGACGCCGACGGTCACGCCGACCCGACCCATGGTGTCCACCGCCACGCGGACGTCCGCCGTGACGCGCACCCCCACGCCGCCCGGAGGCACGCCGACGGCGACCCGTATAGTCACCGGCTCGGTGTCGCCGACACCGACGCCGACGCCGACGGATACGCCGACCGCCACCGCGACCCCCGCGGTCCCGTGCCCGGGCGATTGCGATGGCGGCGGCCATGTCGCCGTGCCTGAGGTGATCCGCGTCGTCAACATCGCGCTCGGGCGCGCGGACCTCGAGCTCTGCCGCGCCGCGGACGCCGATGGCGACGGCTTGGTGCGTATCGACGACCTGATCGCCGCCGTCCGCAGCGCGATGCTCGGGTGTCCGTGACGTCGGCTTGCCGAACGCGCCGCACGCCCGGGTCGCAGTTCCCGTCGGAGGGCGTCGGACGCCGCATTGCGCGCCGTCTCGCGGGAGGTGGCGCGTGATGCCGCCGCTGCGAACGACGCTGCTGGCGGCGGCGCTGCTGGTCGCGTCCGGTGCGGCCCGGGCGACGCCGCTCACCAAGGCGCGCGCCGAGCACAACGTCGACTGGGTCTCCGCCGGCGTCGGCGGCCTCGGCGCCGGCGCGGGAACGCTCACCGTCACCGGCGTCAGTGGGACGATCACGCGCGCACTCCTCTACTGGCACGGCATCGACCCGTCGGCCGAGGGCGGCGACGGCGTGTACGACAACCCGCAGGTGAGCTTCGCCGCGATGCCGGTCACCGGCATTGCGATCGGCGACGGGCCGACCAACTGCTGGCCGCCGGGCAGCCCGCCGACACCCGGCCCCGGATCGGGGCGCGCCTACCGCGCCGACGTCACGAGCCTCGTCACCGGCAACGGGGACTATTCGATCGGCGGCCTCGCCGCGCAGCCCGGGCACGACGGGAACGGCGCGTCGCTGATCGTCGTTTTCGACGACGGCAACCCCGCGAACGATCGCGACCTCATCATCTACGAGGGCAACGACGCGAACGAACCGGACGGCTATCCCGGCGAGACCGACGGCTGGAACGCCGTGCTCGACCAGATCGCGTACCACGGCGGTTCGGTGTTCGCCGAGCTGCACGTCGCCGACGGTCAGGGGTTGGCGGACAACGCGGTCGGGTTCTCCACCGGCGGGGTACCGTTGAACGTCGGCGACACCGCACAGCGCTGGGACGGCCTGTCGGTTCCCGATGCCGGCCACGGTCGCGCCACCGCGCAGGGCGGATCGGGCAGCCTGTGGGACATCCACCGCTTCGACGTCAGCACCCTGTTCGCGGGCCAGGGGCCGTTCACGCTCACCATCGCCGGTCAGGCTTCGAACGTCGACTGCCTCTCGCTCATCCTCGCCCTGGTCGATTTGCCGGCGGCACAACCGACGCCGACGCCCACCCCGCTGCCGCCGACCCCCACCGCGACGGTGACGCGAACGAGCCCCATCACGCCGACTCACACGGCTGCCGCCACTGCCACCGCCACCCAGACCGGCACGCCGACGATCTCCCCCGCCGCTGCGGCGACCAGCACCGCCACGGCGACACCCACCCTCGGTGCCGCCGCGACCGCAACGGCTACCCCGATGTCGCAAGGACCGACGACGACCGCGACGGTCATGGGCACGCCGGTCGCCAGTGAGACCCCAGGCGGCGCTGACACGGCCACGCCGACGGCCACTGGCGCCGCCGCGGCCACGCAGACCGCCGGCGGCGGCGCGACCCCGACGGCAACGGCGCCGGAGGGTGCCACCGCCACGATCACTCCCGGCGCACCCGCGACGTCCACGCCGACCGGCGCCGGCACGCCCGCGGAGACCGACACTCCGGGCGGGCTGGAAACCGCCACGCCCACCAGCGTCGAAACCGCCGTCGCCACCGAAACGCCGGGTGGCGAGGCGACGGTCACGGCAACGGCGGTAGGCAGCGCCACGGATACCCCGGGCGGGATCGCGACGCTGACGCCGACCGCGACGCAGACCGCGGACGTCGGCAGTACCGCGACGCCAACGCACACCGCCGCCGCCACCACAACGCAGAGTCCGCAGGGCGCGACGGCCACCGCGACGCGCACCACTGCTGGCTCCGGCACCGCAACCGCAACCGCCACTGCTACCGCTACCGCTACCGCCACCGGGTCCGCGCTCGTCGAGGGCACTGCCACCGCGACGCCGACCGGCGAGCCGCAATGCCTCCTGCCCTGCGCCGGCGACTGCAACGGCAACTGCCAGGTGACCATCAACGAGCTGATCCTGATGGTCAATCTGTCGCTGTTCGATCGGCCCGTCGACGTCTGCGCGGCGGGCGACGCGAACGGCAACGGCCGCATTGCGATCAACGAGCTGATCACCGCCGTCAATCGCTCGCTCCACGGCTGTCCGCGCACTTCCGCGTGAAGTGGCCCGCGCCCGAGCGGAGCATCATGCCTTCACTCGGCATACTGCTCTGTGCCGGCGGGAGTGCGGCGGGGGCACCGCGCCCTGAAGTGGGCGGCGTCGTTGCGTTGCACCCAGGCGCTGTCGAAGCGGCTCTCCCAGCAGCGGCCGTGGTCGGGTCCGCTCGGCGGCGTCGCTGCGAGCGGCTGAAAACGGTTTGGCACGCAAGCGGCGCGAACCTCGCCGATTGCGGCAGGCTCGGCATTCTGGCTACAATCTGGCCAGAATGCGTCATGAGGTCATTCTGGCGCCGGAGGCGGTGGGGGATTTCAAGGCGCTGAAGGCGGCCGATCGCGCCGCAGTCCGGGACGGGATGGAGCACCATCTTCGCCATGAGCCGACCAAGACGAGCAAGAGCCGAGTCAAACGACTGCGCGGCATGCGCCGACCGCAGTATCGCCTGCGAGTCGACGACATTCGGATCTTCTACGACGTAGTGGAGCGACGCGTCGAGGTGTTGGCGATCGTGGCGAAGCCCGAGGCCGCGGCGTGGCTGGGGCGGCATGGCGAGCACGAGACGCCAGAGGAAGGCGGAGAGGATACATGAAAGAAGTGGCATTGTCGGAGGTGAAGGATGATCTGTCCCGCTACCTGCGCCAGGCAGCCAAGGAGGAGATCCTGATCACGCGCCACGGCAAGGTGGCCGGCGTGTTGATCGGCTTCGACTCGGAAGACGACTGGTTCGACTACAAGCTGGAGAACGACCCACGTTTCCTTGAGCGCATAGCTGCCGCGCGAGCGAGCCTGCGCGCTGGCAAGGGCGTGCGCTTTGAGGATCTCGGCGAAGCCGGACCAGCCGGCCAGGGCGCTGCCCCGGTGCGCGGCAGGAAGACTGTCCGGACCAAACGCGCGGCGGCCCGCAGTAGCCGCACGCGGTGAGGTTCGGCGAATCCCGACAGAATCCACCAGACCCCCTCCTGCAAATATTCTGCAAATCAACGCCGCGGCACGGAGCGAGACGACGAGGGACGGCTGGGTAACGACGCCAAGCGATCGGGCCGTGTTTCCCGGACACCACGGCACGACGAGGGACACGGCAACACCCACCCCGGCGCACTTGAAAACCGGCAGCCCGCAAGGGCTCGGGGGTTCGATCGCGCGGCGGCTGATCAAGCGCTACCCGGCTTTGGCTCGGTGCGAGTCGGTGGAGTCCGCGAGATCCACGGTCGCCGCATACCTCCTCTCGGCGCATCCAGCGCGGGAGAGGATCGAGATGAGGGTTGCGAGCTTCCCGTGCCGTTGGCTGAGCGAGATGCAGGCACGGATTGCACGGACCACACGGATACGAGCGCTCCAGAATCCGTGCAATCCGTGGTTCAAGTCTTCAAACTTCCTCACCCGCTCACGAGCTGCCGCGAACGGCGCGAACGTAGTGAGTAGCAGTCTTGGGGCTGCCGATTACGTCGCCGAGGTTGAAGTACACCTGCCATGCGCTGGTAGGTGTCGACTTGTAGGTGGTTGAGGACCAGTAGGTGTCGGTCTGCGTGCAACTGCAGGTGGTCACCGTGCAACCCCCGGCACACCCGGTGTTGAACGCCGGATCGATGCAGGGACTCGTGCGGCCCGCATCGACCAGCGTCTCCAGCTCCAAGCGATTCGGCAGCCGCCAGTCATTGTACCCGGCGAAGCTCAGGCTGTTCAGCGTCGCGATCTTCGTCGTGAATGCCGCGGACCAGTTGTAGAAGGCATTCACGTCGTGGATGCTTCCGTCGACGCTGAGCTTCTCCCACATCAAACCCGTCACGTTGTCCGTGACCGTCCCGTCGCCGTTGTCGGTGTAATTGCGGGGCGCTCCGGCCAATACCGCACCGTCCTGCCCCGCCGGACTGCCCGGACAGGCGCCGAGGATGCCTGCGCCCTGGTCGCATTGCGTCTGCCCTGTCCGCGGCAGCCCCCCGCTGCCGCAGGTTCCCCCGCTCATCAACGCAGCCGCCACCTCGTTCGCGTGTGCCGTGATGCAGCTCTGCGTCGCCGACTGGTCCCCATTGGTCGGGCACATCCCGCCGCCCGTGGTTTCGGCATCAATCCACTTTGGACCGAACTTCGCGTCACACTGGCTGAAATCCGGCACCATTCCCTTCTTGATCGCCTTCGCCTCCGCCTTCTGTCGGCAGAAGGCGTATTTCCCTGCGATCTTGTTCTTGGCAGCCTCGCACTTGTCCGCGTCGCTGATCGCGTGCACCGGTGCCGCCACCAGGACGAGTGTCGCAAGAAGTGCCAACCATTCACGTCTTCTCATTGCTGCCTCCATATGCGCCAACCTGATGCGCCTCGCGGACGAGCGTGAAGAACCCTGAAGCGCTCGAGTTCGGGTCGTTCGAACATCGGCCAGCTCATCATGTCGCTTGTCTGACTGGGACGATGATATCTCGTCTACCGCACCCGCGATTCGGTGCGCAAGAAACAAGTTAGCCCTAGGCTCCCGCTCGGTCGAGCAGGTCGGCGAGTACCCAGGATGCAGCGAAGTACTGCTCGGCAATCCGGTGCGCCGCCGCGCTGTGCCGCTCCCCGCAAATCAACGCCGCGGCACACCGAAGGTTGCAGCGCTGCACCGGGTGAGCGCCCGCCTGGGCTATCCACTGGGGATATGGAGGGTGCAAATGAGGCCCTCCTCGCGCAAGTCGATCTCTGTGCGTCCGCCAAACTCGTGGCCGACGGTGCCTTCGATCAGGCGTAGCCCGTAGCCCGGAGTCGGTGCCGCGCAGGGTGCGGGCCCACCGCTTTCGCGCCAACTGAGCCGTAGCGTACCGTTCGCCATGCGTGCCCAGGACACGGCGACCCGGCCGCCCTGCTGCGACCATGCCCCGTGCTTCGCGGCGTTCGTCGCCAGCTCGTGCAGCACGATCGTCAGCGGGCCGATCCTGGACGCCGGCAGTGTCGCCGTATCTCCGCTGGCCAGCAACTGGTCGGTTCCGGGGCTGGCGAAGGGCGCGAGCGTCATGACGACGACGTCGCCCACGCGCATCGATGTCCAGTTCGCGCGCGCCAAGCTCTCGTGGGTACTGGCGATGGCGCGGACCCGTCCGATGACTTTCGAGCGATAGTCCTCGAGATCCACCGCGTGGTCACCGCTTCGCTCGGTGAGCGCGACGATCGTCGCCAGCGTGTTCTTCACCCGATGGTCCAACTCGGCGAGCAGTCGGCGCTGGTGATGGAGCGCATGGTCCCGCTCGCCGATCAGTCCGCCGCCGGTGAGGCCCACACTGCCGACCACCGCGAGAAACAGCCAGAGCGACAGCATATCCGACCCTGGCAAGTGACCGATGAAAGGTCCGATCCCGAGCGCCGTCCCGACGACCAGTACGAGCGCGACCGTCGCCACCGACAGAAACAACCCACGCAGCCCGGCGCGAGCCAGAATCCACGGGAAGAGGAAGGCGAACGCATACGGAAGCGATATGAGATGCCCGCTGAAGGTCAGGACGATCGCCGAGACGACGACGACGGACAGCGCCATGGCGGCCTTCTCGATGAGCGGTGTGGGGTTCGCGACCACCGGATCCGGCGCCGACAGCCAGGTGAGGAGCACTGGCCCGACGATCAGCGAACCGGCCGCCTCGCCGCCAAACCAGATGATCCAGACTGTGCCGTAGTCCCCCCAGGGTGCGTCGCCGGCCGCGCACAACCACATCGCGCCGAGCGTGGCCGTGATCAATCCGGTACCGACGACCCCGACCGCCAGGTAGGCGAAGTTGTCGCGCAGCCGATCGAGCTGCGGCCTGAAGCCGTACCATCGTACGAGAGCCATGCCCGTCAGCGCCGGCGCCAGCGTGTTGCCCATCGCAATCAGCGCGCCCGGCCCCGGGCGCGACGGCTCGATGGTGAGGTTCAGCGCCAAGCAGCCGAGAGCAATCCCCGGGACGACCACCGGTCCGGCGAGAATGACCGCGGCGAGCGCCACGGCCGTGGGGGCCCACAGCAACGTCACGTGCTGGCCGTAATAGGGGGTCTGCAGCCCCAACCATCCGGTCGCGAAGTACGCGGCGGCGACGACGAGGTTCAGCAGGACCGCCCGTGCGAGCCGGCGGTCTGGTCGACGTGCGTTCACCCGCTTTCTCTACGCGATCGGGAGCCGACAGCAAGCTGGAGCACGTCCCACCGCCCTTGCGGGGGGCCGGATCTGAGCGACCGCGAGCTCATCTTGCGGCCCCCGGGTCCGCTCACCCGTCCGGGCACGGATCGAGGCGCAGGGCGGCGGCGGTGTCCCTGGCCTCGCGGGGGTAGAGGCCGATCGCCGCGGCGCCGCGGGCCACCGCGTACTTCTCGACCTTGAGGGCGTGGATCGCCCTGACGGTCGCGCGGTCGTCGTGCAGCACCGGCACGACGCACCGGATCTCGCCATTGCGGAGCAACTCGAGGCGCGCTCCATCCAGCGCGTGCTCGACGGCCTTCGCACGCGACATGCCGACCCACGCGCCGTCCTCGCGGTCGACGATCCAGAGGCGCAGCTCCACCGCATTGCCGGCGCCGTCGGTGGCGTACAACGACACGACCTCTTCGAGCTCCGCCATCGTCGCGTAGAGGCCGAAGAAGAGCACCACGGGGCAGGCCGCCAGCCCCAGCCAGCCGAACCAGCGTGGCGCGGCTGGCCACATCAGCGCACCGCCGAGCAGCAGCGCACCCAGCCCGCCGAACAGGTTCGCGCCGCGCGGCACCGCGTAGGGGCCCTCGTGCAGGAGGCGTACCGCGAAAACGGCGAGCCCGAGGGCGACGAGCCCGCCGCCAATCACGCTGCGGACCTTTGACGACGAGTTGGGTTTCGTCACGGCGTTCCTCCAGCGATTGTCACATCAAGGTTAGATTGTCATGCCGCCGGTCCAACCCGGTCGGAGGCGCGTTCGGGAATGACGAGTGCAGCCGTTGCTCGACCGGCGGAATAGGTCTATCCGGCCCTCTGTGTCCACTGCCGCGTCAGGCTGCCACCACCGCCGCGTCACCGAAATGAGCCGGCGGTGCAACTGTCGTTTGGGGGTGGGGGTTTGAACACGCCAGACGGGTTCACCATGGAGGGAGGGCGTGGGATCTATCGAGCGGTTGGCGCCGTCACGCTCGACGAGGCCGTCGCCCGGGTCCGCGCCGCCATCGCCGCTGCCCGTTCGAATCAGGCCGCGGATCTACTGGTCGACATTACAGCCCTGGTCGGGTTTCCCTCGCCTGACACATTCCAGCGGTTCTTGGCCGCCGTGGCGTGGGCGGAGGAGGCGGCCGGGCGTTTGCGCCTGGCGATGATTGCCAGGGTGGAGATGATCGACCGGGAGAGGTTTGGCGTGACCGTCGCTGCCAACAGAGGCCTCAAGAGCAACATCTTCAGCACCGAGGCGGACGCCCGCGCCTGGCTCGACGCCAAGTGAGGTCGCCGGCCGTGATCGCTCCCGCGGCTGATCTCGGGCGGGGTCAATTCTTGGACGCCGATCGAGGGTCAGACCCCCGCCAATTCACAGTCTGAGCTGGGCCTGCTGGCCGGGGAGCCGGATGATCTGGTCGCCGGAGTCGGAGCGGAGCCGCCGCCCGCGATGAGAGCCATCTCGCCGCGCAAGCCAGCCTGGCGCGTGATGACAAGAACCGAAAGGTTCCGGTTGCATAGAAAGGGTTCATGGGTTTGCGCCACCCAAGCCGGGCAGCGTCGGCACTCGACGCGATCGCCCGACGCGGTGGTCGCCGCCCCGCGGCAGCAGGCCGGAGCGCGCCACCATCGGCATGATGGCCTGAGACGGGAGTCTGTTCATGGCCAAGATGATGAAAGCGGCCGTGGTCCGCGCCTTCGGCGAACCGCTCACGATCGAGGCAGTACCGATCCCGACACCAGGGCCCGGGGAGGTCCTGATCAAGGTCGTCGCGAGCGGCGTCTGTCACACGGATCTTCATGCGGCGGATGGCGATTGGCCGGTGAAGCCGACGCTGCCGTTCGTTCCGGGTCACGAAGGGGCAGGCATTGTCGCGGCGGTCGGCCAGGGCGTGACCGGCCTCAAGGAAGGAGACCCCGCCGGCGTTGCGTGGCTGCACGACGCGTGCAGCGCGTGCGAGTACTGCATCACCGGCTGGGAAACGCTCTGCGCGGCGCAGCACAACAGCGGCTACAGCGTGAACGGCGCATTTGCGGAGTACGTGATCGGATCGGCGGCGTACGTCGCCCGGCTGCCCGACCGGCCGGATTTCATGGCGTTGGCCCCGATCCTCTGCGCCGGCGTCACGACGTACAAGGGCATCAAAGAGACGGAAACGAAGCCGGGTCAGTGGCTCGCGATCTCGGGGCTCGGCGGGCTCGGTCATGTGGGCGTGCAGTATGCCAAGGCGATGGGGCTGCACGTCGCGGCGCTCGACGTGACCGCCGAGAAACTCGCTCTCGCGCGCGCGCTGGGCGCCGACGTCACCGTCGACGCGACCGCCCCCGATGCCGTGCAGCAGATCGTCACCCAGACGGGCGGCGGCGCGCATGGCGTGCTGGTGACCGCCGTATCGCCCGCCGCCTTTGCCCAGGCGCTCCAGATGGTGCGACGCAAGGGCACGGTGAGCCTGGTCGGCCTGCCACCCGGCGTGTTCCCAACGCCGATCTTCGACGTCGTGCTGAAGCGGATCACCATTCGCGGCTCGATCGTCGGTACGCGCGCCGATCTCGCCGAAGCCATCGCGTTCGCGGCCGAGGGCAAGGTGCGCGCCCACATTCACGCGGCGCGCCTCGACGAGATCAACCGGGTGCTCTCCGAGCTGAAGACAGGCAGCATCGACGGCCGCGTCGTGCTCAGATTGACGTAGACGGAGCGGCGCATGGCGACGAAGAGAAGCGACCCGGCGACGGAACCGCGCGAGGGCGTGCGTCGTCCGGCGAAGCAGGTTCCAGGCACCACGCCGGCGGCGGCGGACCTCCTGGCGCAATACGGCTGCGGCCCCGTCCAGTTCTCGGGCACCTCCGATGCTCTCTACGAGCGCCATCTGCTCTTCGACAGCGTCCGCGATCCCGCCGCCGCCGGGGCGCGCGAGCAGTTCGAGGCGTGCGCGCGCTCGGTGCGCGACGTCGTGTCCCAGCGGTGGGTCCGCACCGAGCAGACCTATGAGCGCGAGAACCCGAAGCGCATCTACTACCTGTCGATGGAGTTCCTGCTCGGCCGTGCGCTCGCCAACAATGTCATGAACCTGCTGCTCGAGCCGCTGGCGCGGCAGATCGTCGCACAGAAACGGCTCGACTGGCTGGACCTCCTGGAGCAGGAGCCCGACGCCGGCCTCGGGAACGGCGGCCTCGGGCGACTCGCCGCCTGCTTCCTCGACTCGATGGCGACCATGCAGCTCCCCGCCATGGGCTACGGGCTGCGCTACGAGTACGGGATGTTCCGCCAGACGATCGAGAACGGCTGGCAGCGGGAGCAGCCGGACAACTGGCTGCGCCGTCCAGACCCGTGGGAGGTGGCGCGCCTCGACGAATGCGTCGAGGTCGCGCTCCACTGCTCATTCGAGGTCCGTGCCGGCGCCCTCCAGCCAATTCCCGGGCGACCGTCGACGTTGATCGGCATTCCGTTCGATCGTCCCGTCGTCGGCTACGGCGGCAAGACGATCAACACGCTCCGGCTCTGGGCGGCGGCGCCGCGCGACGACTTCGACTTCGCGCAGTTCAGCCACGGCGACTTCGTCGGCGCGATCGCCGGAAACCTCGCGGCCGAGTCGCTGACCCGCGTGCTCTATCCCGACGATTCGACGGCGATGGGGCAGGGGCTCCGGTTCGTGCAGGAGTACTTCCTGGTCGCCTGCGCGCTGGCCGACCTCGTCCGTCGGTTCCGCCGCCGGAACGACGACTGGAGCGCGTTGCCCGACCACGTGGCGATCCAGCTGAACGACACGCATCCCGCCATGGCCGTGTCGGAGCTGATGCGCACCCTGGTCGACGATGCGCAGCTGCCGTGGGACCAGGCGTGGGACCTGACGCGCCGGACGCTCGCGTACACCAACCACACGCTGCTGCCCGAGGCGCTCGAGAAGTGGCCGGTCGACTGGTTCGCAATCCTGCTTCCGCGCCACCTCGAGATCGTCCTCGAGATCAACCGACGCTTCCTCGACGACGTTCGGCGGCGCTTCCCGGGCGACGAGGGGCGCGTCGAGCGTGTGAGCCTCGTCGAGGAAGGTGCCGAGCGAAAGATCCGCATGGCCAACCTCGCGATCGTCGGCTCGCACAGCACCAACGGCGTCGCGGCGATCCATTCGGAGCTTCTGCGCACGACGACCGTCCGAGACCTGGCGGAGATCTTCCCCGAACGCTTCAGCAACAAGACGAATGGCGTGACCCCGCGGCGCTGGCTGCAGCTCGCGAACCCGTGGCTCGCCGGCGCGATCACCGACGCGATCGGAGACAGCTGGGTGACCGATCTCGCTGAGCTTCGGCGGCTCGGGCGGCTCGCGGAGGATGCCGGCTTTCGCGACGCGCTCCGCCGGGCCAAGCGTGAAGCGAAGGTCCAGTTCGCCGACTGGGTTCGCTCGACGACCGGGCAGGCCGTCGACCCGGACACGATCTTCGACTGCCAGGTGAAGCGCATCCACGAGTACAAACGGCAGCTCCTGAACGCGCTCCGCATCGTCGTGCTCTACGACCGGCTCCGCGCGAACCCCCGCCTGGACATGGTCCCGCGGACGTTCTTCTTCGCCGGCAAGGCGGCGCCGGCCTACCACCTCGCAAAGGGGATCATCAAACTCCTGAACGCTCTCGCGGAGACGCTGGACAAGGATCCCGCGGTGAGGAACCGGCTCAAGGTCGTCTTCCTGCCAAACTACTCCGTCACCCTCGCCGAGCGGCTCATCCCGGCGACCGATGTGTCGAACCAGATCTCCACGGCCGGCTACGAGGCGAGCGGCACGAGCAACATGAAGTTCATGATGAATGGCGCGGTCACGCTCGGGACGCGCGACGGGGCGACGATCGAGATGGCGGCGGAGGCGGGTGAGGAAAACTTCTTCCTCTTCGGCCTGACCGCGGAGCAGGTGGCGGCGAGCCGCGGCGTGTACAGCCCGTGGTGGCACTACGACCACGAGCCCGAGACGCGCGCCGCGCTCGACCTCATCTTCGGCAATCACTTCAACCCGAGCGAGCCTGGGGTGTTCGACCCACTGCGCGACGCGCTGCTCACGCACGGCGACCACTACAGGCACCTCGCCGACCTGCACGCCTACCTGGAGGCGAGCGAGCGGCTCGGCGCGCTCTACGCCGAGCGGGATGGCTGGGCGCGAACGGCGATCCTCAATGTGGCGGGATCGGGCACCTTCTCGAGCGATCGGACGGTCGCCGAGTACGCCGCGGGGATCTGGAACGCCAAGCCCTGCCCAGTGACGTAGCCATGGCGACCATCAGTCCTCTCGCCGGTCGGCCGGCGCCGCCGTCAGTCCTCGTGACCGCGCCCGAGATGCCGGCCGCGAACGACGTCGACGCCGCCCGCCGAAGGCCATGGCCCGTGGAGGGGCCGCGATGAGACACGCGACGCGCGCCGGCGCGATACGGCGCGCTGTGTTGAGCGCGGCCGTCGTCACCCTCCTCGCGCAGCGGATCGACGCGCAACCGACCGCCGCTCAGATTTTGTCCGAGATGTACTGGTCGCAGGACGACCAGTCGCGGGTGGTCGGCGGCGAGTTCGTCATGACCGACGTCTCGGCCGTCACCCCTCGAGATCTTTCGGTGCGCATGGCGTTTCTGATGACGCTCGCGCCTGACCCGCTCTTCCGTCGCGTCCTGGCCGGCGATTTCATCGGGACGGATCCGCAGGTCGTCTCCAGCGGCGAGCTCGTCGGCGCCGGGTCGCTCTCCGATCTTGCAGGACTACACCTCTCCGACGGCGCCGCACGAGCGCTCACCGTCGCGCGCCCGGGCCCATCGCTGAATCTCAGCTCGAGTGAGCTCGCGGCGTTCAACGCGCTGCGCGGCGCGCCCACCGAGACGGTGCAGCTCCAACTACAGCAGATGCTCCTCGAGCGGTATCGCGCCTATCGAGCGGCGGGGCTGGCCGGCATCGCCCCGTACGATCGCGGCGATCGCACCACTGACGTATCCGAGGAGTTGCGGACCGCGAGCGATGCGGCCGGAGAACTGAAGAAGTACCTGCCGGAGCTCCAACAGCAGTTGATCGCCTATCCGCAGCCCATGGTCACGGCGTTGGAGCAGCGCTTCCGCTGGCTGCAGTACGACATCGACGGTGCGACGACCTTCGTGCTGATGCATGAGATGGGGGTCGCGGCCGGCGCGGCGCGGGCGCTGGTTCAGCGCCAGTACTACGTCAGCACCGGCTACAACGCCGAGCAGGCGGTCGCGGGGCTCTTGCCGGTGGAGGCCGGAACAATCGTCGTCTACACGAACCACACGTTCACCGATCAGGTCGGAGGATTCGGCGCCGCCGTGAAGCGCGGCATCGGGCGCCGTGTGATGTCCAACAAGCTCAAGCAGATGTTCGATGCGACGCGAACACAGATCCGCGAACGATCGTGACGAGCCCGGCGCCACGCCGTGCGGCGCACGGTGACTGAGAGAACGATCCGCCGGGCCTTCGCCTGGCGCCGCCGCACGTGAGCACGCCGTTCAAATCGTCAGGAGGTTATGATGGGGAGCCCGCTCTCGGACAAGGAACTCGCGCTCATCGATGCGTACTGGCGCGCCGCCAACTACCTGTCGGTCGGCCAGATCTATCTCTACGACAACCCACTGCTCAAGCAGCCGCTGACGACGGAGCACATCAAGCCGCGGCTCCTGGGACACTGGGGAACCACGCCCGGCCTGAACTTCATCTATGTCCACCTGAACCGGGTGATCACGAACCATGACCTGAACATGCTCTACATCGCCGGTCCGGGGCACGGCGGGCCGGGCCTGGTCGCCAACGCCTATCTGGAAGGGACCTACAGCGAGGTCTATCCGAATGTCTCCGCCGACGAGGAGGGCATGCAGCGTCTCTTCACCCAGTTCTCGTTCCCCGGCGGCATCCCCAGCCACGTGGCGCCGGAAACGCCCGGTTCAATGCACGAGGGCGGAGAGCTGGGCTACGCGCTCTCGCATGCGTACGGGGCCGCGTTCGACAACCCCGACCTCATCGTCGCCTGTGTGGTCGGCGACGGCGAGGCGGAGACGGGTCCGCTGGCGACGAGCTGGCATTCCAACAAGTTCCTGAACCCGGTGACCGACGGCGTGGTCCTGCCGATCCTGCATCTCAACGGCTACAAGATCGCCAATCCCACCGTGCTGGCCCGGATCACCCGCGAGGAGCTGAACGACCTGTTCCGCGGCTACGGCTACACCCCGTACGTCGTCGAGGGCGATGAGCCCGCGGCGATGCATCAGCTCATGGCGGAGACGCTCGACGCGATCATCGCGGACATCCGGCGCATCAAGGACGACGCGCGCCGCAACGGCGGTGGCGCTCGGCCGCGCTGGCCCATGATCATCCTGCGCAGCCCGAAAGGCTGGACCTGTCCCAAGGAGATCGACGGGAAGCGAACCGAGGACTACTGGCGCTCGCACCAGGTGCCGATGGGCGAGATGCACGAGAACCCGGCCCACGTCCGGATCCTCGAGCAGTGGATGAAGAGCTACCAGCCCGAGGAGCTCTTCGGTGGCACCGGTCGTCTCAGGCCCGAGTTGGCTGCACTCGCTCCTCAAGGCAGTCGCCGCATGAGCGCGAACCCGCACACCAACGGCGGTCTACTCCTGCGTGACCTGCGCCTGCCCGATTTTCGCGACTACGCCGTGAGCGTGCCGGACCCCGGCGCCGTCACCGCCGAGTCGACTCGGGTCATGGGGAAGTTCCTCAGGGACGTGATGAAGCTCAACCTGGAGGCCCGCAACTTCCGGCTCTTCAGCCCCGACGAGAGCAACTCGAACCGCTGGCAGGACGTGCTCGAGGTCACCAACCGCGCCTGGATGGGAGAGACCCATGCGTGGGACGACCATCTGGCCCCCGACGGCCGGGTGATGGAGATGCTCAGCGAGCACCAGTGCCAGGGCTGGCTCGAGGGCTATCTGCTGACCGGCCGCCACGGCTTCTTCTCGTGTTACGAGGCCTTCATTCACATCATCGACGCGATGTTCAACCAGCACGCCAAGTGGCTGAAGGTGTGCAACCACATCCCCTGGCGTCGTCCCATCGCGTCGCTCAACTATCTGCTGTCGTCACACGTCTGGCGGCAGGACCACAACGGCTTCAGCCACCAGGATCCCGGCTTCATCGACCACGTGGTGAACAAGAAGGCGGAGGTCGTGCGCGTGTACTTGCCGCCCGACGCCAACTGCCTGCTCTCCGTCACCGACCACTGCCTGCGCAGCCGGAACTACGTCAACGTGATCGTCGCCGGCAAGCAGCCGGCGCCACAGTGGCTGACGATGGACGACGCGATCCGGCACTGCACCGCGGGGCTCGGGATCTGGGAGTGGGCGAGCAACGACCGGGGCGCCGAGCCCGACGTCGTCATGGCCTGCTGCGGAGACGTCCCCACGCTCGAGACCCTGGCCGCCGTCGACCTCCTCCGCCGGCACGCGCCCGAATTGAAGGTGCGCGTCGTCAACGTCGTGAACCTCATGAA
The DNA here is from genome assembly GCA_050735855.1 of Binatia bacterium. Taxonomy (GTDB): domain Bacteria; phylum Desulfobacterota; class Binatia; order HRBIN30; family CADEER01; genus JBOHWA01. The sequence goes on along the minus strand of JBOHWA010000762.1, from coordinate 10,081 downwards.
ACTGCAGCCGCCGAGCGAGCATCCGCACGGCCTCTCCGACCAGGACTTCGACGCGCTGTTCACGATCGACAAGCCGATCGTGTTCGCCTTCCACAGCTACCCGTGGCTCATCCACCGGCTGACCTACCGCCGCAACGGGCACAAGAACCTCCACGTACGCGGCTACAAGGAAGAGGGCACCACCACCACGCCGTTCGACATGTGCGTGCTGAACGACCTCGACCGGTTCCACCTGGTGGGCGACGTGATCGATCGCGTCCCGAAGCTGGGCGCGCGCGCCGCCTACGCCAAGCAGGCGATCCGCGACAAGCTCATGGAGCACAAGCAGTACATCGCGCGCTATGGCGACGACATGCCGGAGATCACGGGCTGGAAGTGGGGGCAGGAGGCCGGGGCGCCCGCGAGCGTGCGCTCCACGGAAGCCGACAACGTCTAGGCGGTCGCTGTCTACCGAAGAGCGGCGCCTGAGCGCAGCGAGGGGCAGCGCAGATGAAGCGCGAGCGTCTCGACCGCCGCGGCAAGCCGCCGGCGCGGTGGCCGCCGCGACGGTGAGCCCGCGCGCGTCACTCGCTCCGCTCGGGCCGGTTGGCGTCCGGGCCGAAGCGCTCGATCGCGTAGCGGCGGACGGCTTCGAGGACGATCGGGAAGTCCTCCTGCGTGATCCGGGTCGATCCCGCGCGCGGGAAAGGAAACGGATCGGGAACGTGGACGTCGATCTCTATCGTCGCGACGTCCTCGAACGCGTGCCCGTCCATCGCGGACTCACGGCGCAGCGTCAGCAGGCGCTCGGCGCCGCCGCATTGGCGATCGACCCACGCCTGCATCGCCGGCGAAGCGTACGCGCGCGACACGACCCAGGGCGTCAACTCCCCCCCCGCGTCCGTGTTGCGGCGGAGCACCAGGCGTGGGTCGGGCAGGCGGGCGTGCGAGTCCCACCAGACGCCGTCGACGAGCTGCATCGCCTCCGTGCCCGCGTCGGCGCTCACGGGCTGGAGATGCGCGAGCGTCGCCCGGAGCCACTCGTCCATTTGCCGATCGTACAGGACATCGGTTTCCGCCTCGCCCGAGTTTACGAGCAGCCCGCCGGCGATCTTGATCCCGAGCAGGTTCGAGTAGAGATCCTCCGGCGAAAATGCGGAGAGGTACTCCGGGTAGAGCTCGAACGCCGACCAGCCGTAGGTGGTCGCGATCTCGTGCCAGACCGACAGCTCGAAGGCGAGCCACTGCGCCACGGTGATGGCCACGCGCCGGAGGCCGTATCGCTTGACCAGGTCCGGCGGCAGCGGGCGCAGGTGGACACGCCGCGCGCCGCCCTCGTTCGGCAGCTCGATCGTCGCGCCGGTGAGCGACGCGCGCGCGATGGCCGCGGACCAGAACAGCGTCGTATCGGCGTTGTCGCGCACATGTGCGAGATCGATGAAGCCGCCGCGGCACGTGTAGACGAGCGCATTGTTCTCGCGCATGAAGGCGTCCAGCTTCGACGACGCCGAGGTCGAGAACGGTTCGGCGTCGTAGGTGTGCGGGCCGACCTGGTCGAGGCCGACGATATTGCTCAGGCTGAAAAGCGGGACGGGGACCGGTCCGACGCTCGCGCCGAGCTTCACCCCGAACGCGCAGCACGGACGCATCCCGTTCCGCATGGGGATGATGGGGATGTCGGACGGCATGAGCGGCCGCTCCGTGGCGGCCGGCTCGTCGAGGACGCGGGCCACGTCCTCGGCTGTCACCGCACGCTGCACCATCCACCCCGGCGCATGGACGCAGCCGACGAGCGCCGTCAGCGCGAGCAGCGCGCATGCACGCACCTGAACTCGTCCGATCATACGCACCCAGCGCAGTAACGGATGTTGAGCAGGCGTTCCAGCGCACGCGGGATCGGCAGCCGGGCGGTGGCGCCGGGATCGCCGCCCGGCGTCCGCTTTCGGCGTGTACGGCCATCTGCTGCCGGGAACGCGCTATGATAAACAGAGGGAGATGGCACATTCGTATCCGGCCGACCTCGCGGAGGTAGTCCGTCGCACGTGGCACGACGGCTCGCCGCTGACCGACGAGTACTGCGAGGCCGCGCACGACGACGGCGGGCTTCCCGCACCCGCAGTCCTCGAAACGATCCTCTCCACCTGCTACCAGGCGAGCCTCCTGCGGGAGGAGGAGCGTCCGGTCCGCTTCCGTCTGATCGTGGCGAACGCCGCGAGCTTTCCAGCCTCGGGCGGACCGCCGCACGGCCTGCACCGACTCCGCTTCAACGAGCCGCGGCCGTGGTCGCACCACGAGCTGCGCCGCCTCGCGCCCGCGGTCGACTTCCACCGCGCGCTGATCGGCGCTCAGATCGAGCCGCACAACGGCCTGGTGCTGTGGGGCATGGTCACGACCGGACCGCGCTGGCTGCAGGCGATCTACGGCGGACGGCAGAGCTTCCAGCGGCTGCCGGCGAACCTCGTGGTTCGCGTGACCGCACCCGGCCGGATCGCGGTGTGCAAGGGGCTCGTGACGCTTGCGACGCTGCTCGGCGGACGCGTCGTGGCGCCGTCGCTCGACATCTTCGACTCGACGTGGCTGCCCGCGACATTTGCGGAGTGGCGCGCCGAGCTGCTCGCACTGCACCGCGAGGCGCGCGACCGGGCGACCACGCCGTGGGCGGAGCTCGATCCGGACGTCACGCGCTTCATCGTGCAGCACGCCGTGCGGAGCGTCATCGGTCTCATGCGCAACAGCCACCACGGCGGTACGATTCTCTTCCTGCCGCCGCAGGGCGATGGCTCAATCGAGACGCTCGACGGCCGAGTCCGACCCAAATACGGCTTCGCTTCCGAAGAGGCGCGCCGACGGTTCCGTACGCTCATCGTCGGGCTGATCAACGCGCTTGCCGCCGCACAGCCGACGCACCCCGAAGGTCGGAAGGTCGGCTGGGAGGAGTACAAGAGCAGCACCGACGGCAGGATCGCGCAGATCGACGAGGCCATCTTCGAGCTGGCGCACCAGGTCGCGGGGCTGGCGGCGGTCGACGGCGCCGTGGTTGTCAACAAGCGATTCGAGCTCCTCGGGTTCGGTGCCGAGATCGGCGGTGATCTGCCGGCCGTGCGCTGGGTCGCGCGCGCTCTCGACCCCGAGGGGGCGGCGAAGGTGCGCGAGTCGGTCGACAGTGACGGCACGCGCCACCGCTCGGCCTACCGGCTGTGCAACTTCGTGCACGACGCGCTCGCGATCGTCGTGTCGCAGGACGGGACCGTGCGCTTCGTCAAGTGGCACGAGGGCGAGGTCACGTACTGGGACAACGTATCGACGAGCGTGCTCGACGTCTGAGCGGCACCCCGAGGCGCTCGGGTTCGGCCGTCGGGATCCAGGAGCTGTTGACGCTCGCTCCGCCGCACTCACCGTCCGCCTGCTGGAGCTCGATGCCGTCGCCACCGGAGACGTCACGCCGCGGCGGACGCTGGGTGCCGCAGCCGCTTTCTGATGAAATCGGGATCCATGCCAGTCGCCTGGCAGATGCCCTCGAAGTCGAAAGGGCCGGTCTCGGAGGAGTCGAACCACGCCGCCACCGCCATGAAGAGCCAGCGCCCGCGTCCGGTCGGGACGTTCGCGTAGGTTCGGAAGTCGTCGACGGCATGTTCGAGCACAGCGAGCATCAGGCGCTTCTCGCCCTCGAGAGGCGGCCCGGATCGCTGGCGGACCTGCGCCCGCAGCATCCTGTCCCGGTCGTCTCGTATCACGGGTGCCGTGCTGGTCATGGCATGCATTCTCGGTCCTCGTCGTCCTACCGTCGATCCCGGTCTCGTGTCGTCTTGCGCCGCGCGTCTGCAAGGACGATGGCACCGCTGAGCATACGTCAGGCGCTGGCGGCGTCTCCGAAGCCCGTGCTTCTCGGCGGCGAACCGTCACTGACATCCTCCTGCCGGGTGTTCTTCGATCGATACTCCCGCGGCGCGCAGCCCGCCCAGCGTCGGAACGCGCGCGTGAAGTTCGCATGGTCGGAGTATCCGAGGTCGAGTGCGAGCTCGAGAATCTTCGCGTCGGTTCGCTCGAGCACCGCTGCGGCGGTCGCGAATCGTGCCTGCGCGACCAGCAGATGGTGGCAGGCTCCGGCTTGCGCGAGACGCCGTTGCAGCGTGCGCACGCTGATGCCGACGAACGCCGCGGTCTGCCGGACAGTCGGATAGTCTTCTCCGCACGACAGCGTCTCGATGGCCTGTCGCATGGACACGACGAAGTCGCCGGCCGCCAGCGGCGATGTGCAGGCGTCGACCGCAGCGTGTGCCACCTCGATCCCCACCGGCGGCGCCTCGGCGCCGCCGAGCCCGGGCGCGGCGATGAGCCGGCATCGACTGTCGCCGCCGTCCGGGGGCTCGTTCGAAGTCTGGTCGTTCATGATCCCTTGGTCCGGTTGGTGGGGTTCAGGTCGATTGCCTGTTCGCTGTCGTCACTCGCTCCGACGATCTCCTCCACGACTGCCTTCGTCATGCAGTCGTCGGCGATGAAGTGCGCCCCGTGCTCGTGCATGTCCGCCAACTGCGCTTTGCCTGCGGCGTCGATGTGCGTCACGTCCGTGAGGTCGACGCTGATGGTTGGCCTTTGCGCGGTGTCCAACAGGCTGCGCCAGCACCGTTCCAGCTCCCGTACCCATGGCCCTTCCAGCCTTCCTTCCAACCGGAAGGTCAGAATCCGTGCGTGATCGTCCGCTGTGATTCGCAACATCGAAGGTTCCTGGCTCCCGCTCTGAGTCCGCCGACGCCGACTCGGGCTCATCTTTGCCGCGCGCTCCCGCGCTGTTCGCTGCATTCGTCGGAGCACAGGGAACGCATCGAGCGTGCCAACCATGGCGTTGACGGCGGTTCGGTTCGAAGGGTTCCCGGCGCTGGACGGGTGCGCCCGGTGTCAGCGGCCAAGTGCCGGCGGGTCGACACCGGCGCCGGCCGGTTGTCGCGCTATTCAGGACGGGAGATGCCGAGCTTCTTCATCTTCCAATGCAACGTGGAGCGCTTCATCGCGAGGCGGGCTGCAGCTCCTTTGGGGCCGCCGAGAACCCAATTGGTGTCACGCAGCACCCGCAGCATGTGCTCTCTTTCGGCGTCACTCAGCGTGACGGGAGGAGCGACGGTCGGCGCCGTGGCCGGCGCAGCGTCCGGCGCTACCTCCGGCTGCAGGTCGGCAAGGGCTACCTGCAGGGTCGGGCCCTGGGAGAGGATCACGGCACGCTCGATGACGTTTTGCAGCTCGCGCACGTTGCCGGGCCAGGGGTAGCGAACCAGGGCATCCATCACCGGGGTCGGGATGGTGACGATTCGCCGGCCCATGCGACGCGCGAAGCCCTGCGTGAAGTGGCGCACCAGAGTCGGAATGTCATCCGTGCGCTCGCGCAGCGGCGGCAGCGCGATCGGGAAGACGTTCAACCGATAGTACAAGTCTCTCCGGAACCGACCTTCGGCAATCATCTCGGATAGGTTGCGATTGGTGGCGGCCACGACACGCACGTTCACCCGGAGCGTCTTCGTGCCCCCAAGGCGCTCGAACTCCTGCTCCTGCAAGACGCGCAGCAGCTTTGGCTGGAGCTCCAAGGGGATGTCGCCCACCTCATCGAGGAACAGCGTCCCCTGATGTGCCAACTCGAAGCGACCGCTCTTCTGCTTGATCGCGCCGGTGAAGGCGCCCTTCTCGTGCCCGAATAACTCGCTTTCGAGCAGTCCGGTGGGGATGGCTGCGCAGTTCAGCTTGACGAACGTACGGCCCTTGCGCGGACTCAGGTCGTGCAGGGCTCGGGCGATCAGCTCCTTGCCGGTGCCGGTCTCGCCGTGGATGAGCACCGTGGACTCCGTCGGAGCGACCGTCTCGACGTGTTTCAGAATGGCGCGCAGCGCCGCGTTCTCACCGACGAAGTCGCCGAAATCGTGTTCGCTGCGAACCTCCTCCTCCAGATACGCCTTCTCCTTGGCGAGCTGGTCCTTTAGCGCCTTGATCTCTTCCCAGGCCAACGCATTCCCGACAGCAACGGCTACCTGGTTTGCTATCAACTGCAGGAAGGGTAGGTCCGCTCCGTCGTACGTGGTCGGCTGCTTGGACGTGAGCACCAGTGCGCCCAGCCGCCGCCCGGCCGTGGTCAGCGGCAGAAAGCAGTAGCTCTGAACCCCGTATTGCTGCACGCGCTCGAGCAACCGCGGCCAGCGGCTCAGCTCGGCCACGTTGGAGGTGATGAGCGGCTCCTGGGTCTGCCAGACCCACCCCGCGGGGTCGTCTTCGGGACATAGTTCGATCACCAGCGGTGGTGAAATGGGTTCCAGGGTCTCCAGGACGTGCTGCCGCATGGTATCGGTCGCCGCGTCGTGCAGCACCAAGGACAGGGCATCAAAGGGCACCACCTGAACGAGCCGGCTGGCCAGCTCGTGGAACAGCGCGGGCAGATCCCGTTGCCTGGAAATCGCTTCGGAAACGCCGAGTAACACCCGGTGGCGGTCTTCGGTTGCGCCCGCGCGGTGAAGAGGATCGACCGTCGGCGAGATCGCGCTCACTCGAGTCGGAGGGACGTCCGTCATATCCGCTCCTTCACCTCAGCTCCTTCACCGAATGAACGCCTGGACGACGCACGGAGCCGTACCATGGGCTTCGACGATATAGCGGGGCAACGCGAGAGCAAAGGGCATACCACGACAGCGCCGCGTGCTGCGATCAGATGCTCGCACGGGTTCGTTCTGGATTATCAAGGGTGGCGGTTCGCGGTCTTTCTTAGGGTTGGGCAGGGTCCCTCGCGAATCTCGGACCCAATGCGGCGCGCAATGACAAGAGGCCGCACGGTCGAAAGTCCTACCATGCGCACGAAGGAGGTCGACGCGATGAAACGGCTTCACGGGAAAGCGCTGCTACTCGGGCTAGCTGGGATGGCGTCGTTGGACAGCCGGTGGTCGATCGCTTCCGCCGCGCCATCAATGCGTAAAGCGACCCGCACGGCTCGGGCACGGGCGCGCGTGTTCTAGCGCGATGGAGAGCGTATACGTTTCGGCCCTTGCTGCGTTGGCCGGCTCGACGATCGGCGGCCTCACGTCGTTGACGGCGTCGTGGCTGACGCAGCGCGTGCAGTTCGGCGCGCAGCAGTTGTCGCACGATATCGGCAGGCGCGAAGAGCTGTACAAGGAGTTCATCGAAGAGGCGTCGCACTGCTATGCGGACGCTTTCGAGCACAGCGAAGTGAATGTCGCGAACCTGGTGCGTCTCTACGCCCTCGTCAGCCGCATGCGCATCTTGTCATCGGCGCGGGTGGTCGAGCAGGCGGACAGGATCATGCGGCTCATCATCGACACGTACGGCGCCCCGAACAGGACGATTCACGAGGTCGCGGACAACGTCACCACGGGGCACCTCGATCCCTTGCGGGATTTCAGCGAGGCATGCCGCGACGAACTGCGCGCGGGGGTAGTGATTCCGGAGCTTCGCTGGCACCCGCCGGAGGCCATGCCGAGCCGGGCGGGAAAACCGAGCCGGTGAGGCCGGCGCGTCGGACGATTTGGCGTGCGGGAGCGTGAGCGCCCCCGAAATGGGGGGCGCTCAGCGCACCGAACGTCACATCAGGGGATCTGGGCCTGGAACTTCTTCTCGGTGTTCGCCTTGGCGGCCCCGAACACGGCCTGGAAGCAGACGCCGGTCTCGTCGTTGATGACCTGCACCCGGCTGCCGGCGCCGGCGGCGAGGGGGAGCCCCGGAACCGGCAGGAAGCGGCCCTGGCCGCGCACCTGGACGGTGGATTTCTGATCCTTGCCGGCGCTCATGCGCAGCTTGGCGATGCCGTCCGAGAGTCGCAGCTTGTCGGCGTACTGGTAGCCCTTGCCGGCTGCCTTCCAGCACGCCACGTCGCCGCACTGGCCGCCGGCCGGAACGTCGGCGCTGAGCCGCAGGCGGCCGTCGCCGTCGAACACGCACAGGGTGTAGTCGGTCGTGGTGAGCGGGTCGCCGAACTCGAAGAGCTCGGTGTCCGCGCCCTTCATCCACTTGAAATCGACCAGATCGCGGGAGTTGATCGCATTGTTCTTGATCATGATGCTCGCCTTCGCCGCGGTGCGGCAGTCGAGCACCGGCGTGTTGCCGACGCACAGCCCGTTCGGATCGCACTGATCGTACTGTGTACAGGAGCTGTCGTCGCTGCACGTGGTCCCCGCTTGCAGCGGCTGGTGGCTGCAGGACACGACGCCGCTCGGCAGCGGCGCGCAGACGTCGCGCGTGCACTGGTTGGCGTCGTCGTCGCACGGGCTGCCGAATTGGAGGGGATTGTGGATGCAGGCAATGCCAATCGTTCCCGGCGCGCAGATGTCCTGCGTGCACGAATTCTCGTCGCTGCCGCAGGGGCTGCCGAACGGCAGAGGCTCGTGGGCGCAGATCAGCGGACCGTTGCTGCCCGGGACGCAGCGGTCAGTCGTGCAGGAGTTGCCTTCATCGTTGCACGGGCTGCCGAAGGGCACGGGTTCGTGCGCGCAGGCCAGGCGCCCTTCGAAGCCGGGCACGCAGCGGTCGAAGGTGCACTCGTCGCCATCGTCGTTACACGGGCTGCCGAAGGCCCGCGGCTCGTGCTGGCAGGTCAGGCCGCCGGTTCCGTCCGGCAGGCAGGCGTCGCGGGTGCACTGGTTGCCGTCGTCGGTGCAGATCGTCCCGAAGGCGCGGTCGGGATTCGAGCACGCCCCGTTGATGCAGAGGTTGTGTGTACACTCGTCGCCGTCATCACATTCGACGGCACTCTGACAGGACAGGCCGGCGGACGCCGCCCCGCTCCACAGCAGGGTGATTGCGCACGCAAACCAGACGGCCAGCAGACTCGATCTCATGTTGTCTCCCCTCGATCCGACGGCATGAGCGCCATCGGGCACAACGTGCGGTGAGGGGCCTCAGCAATCCGGAGGCCAGGCGCCGTTGAGCTTGGGCGTTAGCCACGTCTGGTGCGCATTGGACGCTACACGGCACGCGACATGCGGATGGCGTCAATTTCTTGCTGGCGTGACGACCTGGTGCGCGAACCGCCTACGGCGCGAGGAATCCGAACTCTTTCAGAGTGGTCTGTCCCGCCGGCGAGAGCACGAAGTTGACGAACGCCGTTGCGGTCTCCGGGGTGCCGGACTGCTTCAACACGGCGATCGGATAGCGGGCGGTGACGTTGTACTCGTCGGGGATCGCGACCGCATCCACCTTGTCAGCCGCGGCGCGGATGTCGGTCACGTAGACGATTCCGGCGTCCGCTTCGTCCATCGCCACCTTGGTGAGCACGGCGCGCACGTCCACCTCCTGGCTCGCGGGTACGACGGCGACACCGGCCTTCTGGAAGGCTTCGGCCGCATACCTCCCGGCCGGGACCTGTGGTGCGGCCAGGGCGACGGTCACGCCGCTGCCGGCCAGGTCGCCCAGTGTGGCGATCCGCTTCCTGTTGCCCTTGGGGACGACGATCGCCAGCCGATTGGCGGCAAAGGTGCGTGCGGGGGCGGCCAGGTCGGCCGCCACCTTCTGCATGTTGGACTCGTCCGCCGAGGCGAACACGTCGGCGCGCGCGCCTTCGCCGATCTGGGTTGCGAGGGTCGATGAGCTGGCGAAGCTGAACTCGACCTTCAACCCGGGATGCGCCTGCTCGAACGCGGCGCCGATGGCCGTGAACGCGTCGGCGAGCGACGCGGCCGCAAGCACCGTCAGGGGTTTCGAGCCGGCGGCGTCCGCAGCGATCGCGGAGGTTGCGCAGGGCACGATCAGGGCGAGAGATAGGATCAGGTGGCGCATACGCTGCATCATGGCCTCCTCCTCGGGTCAGTTTTCAGGCGATCGACGGCCTGCACCAGCTGCTCGAGCCTGGTCAGCTCCGCCTGAACGGCGTCGTGGCCGGCGTCGTGCTGCGCCCGCGCTCGCGCCAGGGCGCGCACGGCCGAGGCGGTGATCTGTTCGAGCCCGGTGTGGATCTCGAGCTCGAGCGCGCGGCGGCTCCTGATCATGCGGTCATCGAGATCGTCGGTGACGCGCCCGGCGTTGGCGCGGATGAGCGTGGCGAGGAAGGCGTGCGCGTCCCGTTCGACGGCCCGCCGCGCCGCCGCCGGCGGGCGGAGCGCGTCCGCGACCCAGCGGCCCG